>CAZXGI010000105.1:0-4292 GCA_964639965.1 uncultured Rhodospirillaceae bacterium | reverse complement strand
TTAAATTCTATAAAAGTGAATAAAATTGTGATCTTTGTAATATCGGATTAGGATCAGATAATAAATATCAAGTTGATCGGTTCTGAAATAAATCTGTTGGTGTTTTTTTTTCGATTCTGATTCGCTTGGGTAAAAAATTATTTTGAGTATATCTAATTTTATCAAAATTGTTTGATGAATAATTTGGTATTTTAAAATACTTTTTCACGGTAAGTTATAATGTGAATCTGTTAAAATGATTAATTCGAATATTTTGTGTAAAGAGAGATAAAGCATGAACTCAGACCCTATTGTTATCGTCGGCACAGCTAGAACCCCCATGGGTGGATTGGGTGGTGATCTAGGAACTATTAGTGCCCCAAAGCTCGGATCTGTTGCCATTGCTGAGGCGATTTCGCGAGCAAGAATAACGTGCGAAGTTGTTGATGAAGTAGTGATGGGAGTTGTCTTGCCGGCGGGGCAAGGTCAAGCTCCTGCCCGGCAAGCGTCAATAGGAGCCGGCATCCCTTTGCATGTGGGAGCCACGACTATAAATAAAATGTGTGGATCAGGAATGAAGTCGGTAATGCTTGCGTGCGATAATATTCTTGCTGGTTCACATGATATTATGGTTGCTGGCGGCATGGAGAGTATGACAAATGCACCTTACTTGTTGCCAAATGTTAGAGGTGGGTTGCGTATGGGGCATGGTAAAATACAGGATCATATGTTCTTAGATGGCCTCGAGGATGCTTTTGAAAAAGGTACTTTGATGGGGGCTTATGCGGAAACCACCGCGCAGCATTATCAATTTACTCGTGAAGCTCAAGATGAATTCGCTCTTAGATCATTACAACGGGCAAAAGAAGCTATTGACGATGGCACTTTTAAAAAAGAAATCGCTCCAGTAGTGATTAAAACCCGAAAAGGCGATAGTGTTATAAATATAGATGAACAGCCGGGTAATGCTCTACCTGAAAAAATTCCATTCTTGAAACCTGCCTTTTCTAAAGACGGATCAGTTACCGCGGCAAATTCAAGTTCAATATCTGATGGTGCTGCGGCTCTAATACTCATGCGAAAATCTGAAGCAGAGAATCGCAAACTGCCCCTTCTTGCGATCATCCAAGCCCATGCTAGCCATGCCCAGGAACCTCAATGGTTCACTACTGCACCTATTGGAGCAATTAATAAAGTTCTTAAGAAAACAGGCTGGAACAAAGATGAAGTTGATCTTTATGAGATCAATGAAGCTTTCGCTGTTGTCACTATGGCTGCAATGAATGATTTGAACTTGCCTCCAGAGAAAGTAAATATACATGGTGGGGCATGTGCTTTAGGACATCCCGTTGGAGCCTCTGGGGCACGTATCATTGTTACCTTGTTAAATGCACTTGAAAAATACGATATGAGCAAAGGCATTGCCTCTTTATGCATTGGAGGTGGCGAAGGCACAGCCGTTGCGATTGAACGTATTCATTAAAGGAATAGAGACGGAGGGGATTGATTGTCAACAGTTTTCATAACCGGTGCCAACCGGGGTCTCGGGCTAGAATTTTGCAGGCAATATCTCGCTGCAGGGTGGCGTGTTATAGCCACTTGCCGAGAGCCAAGATTAGCAGAAAAATTAGATTCACTTTCTGGTGATATTAACGTCTTGCAACTGGATGTTACGGATTTCAAAGAAGTTGAGAAGACTGCAAAAACTCTTGGATCAGAAAAAATTGATGTTCTGATCAACAATGCAGGCATTTATGGATCTCGGGAGACGGAGTTTGGTGAAACAGATTTTGACGATTGGGTTGATGTCTTTCGTGTTAATACACAGGCACCACTAAAAATTGTGGAAAGCTTTGTTGGTCTCGTTGCCAGTTCGGAAAAGAAAGTGATTGTTTCAATATCGAGCTTGTTAGGTAGTGTTATGGCTAATGATTCTGGTGGACAGTACGTATATCGAAGCTCAAAGGCAGCTTTAAATGCTTTAAACAAATGTTTAGCCATTGACCTTGCTGGCAAAGATATAATCGCTATTGTTGTTTCACCAGGTTGGGTGAGGACCGATATGGGGGGGGCTAATGCTCACCTTGACCCCGTCGATAGTGTTTCAGGTATTCGAAAATTGATTGACAGATTGACGCTAGGGGATAGTGGTAGATTTTTTAATCATGATGGAAAATCCCTTGATTGGTAGAAGGCGAATTAATGTCTAACGAGATAGAGTTTTACTTTGATTTCTCATCACCCTATGGCTATATCGCGGCAAATCGAATTGAGGCTATAGGCCAAAAGCACTCTAGGGAAGTAATTTGGAAGCCATTCTTGCTTGGAGCGATGTTTCAAATAAACGGACAAGTTCCATTAAAAGAACAAAAATTCAAGTGGGAGTATTCAAGTCATGATATAGCAAGATGCGCCCGCCGCTGTGGTCTTGATTGGGTGCTGCCAGAAACTTTTCCTATTCCTACGCAAACAGCTGGTCGTGCGTTTTTTTGGGTAGAAGAACAGGACGCGATTGTAGCCAAGAATTTCGCCTTGGATGTTTTTCGAGAATATTTTGTTGGTGGAAAAGATATTCGATCAAAAGAACTTGTTGCTGACATAGCGAGTAGTTTGGGTTTGGATAAAAAAGATTGTATCGCCGCCATCGATGATGGAGTTTATAAAGAAAAGCTAAAAGCGGTTACATCTGATGCCATTACACGTAATATATGTGGTTCGCCCTTTATCTTTGTAGACGATGAACCTTTTTGGGGACATGATCGTCTTGAAATGGTTGATGAATGGTTGAGTAAGAGCGGATGGTAAAAAGTTTCGAGGAAGAAAATGCCTGAGCCAGTAATTTTAAAGAAAGTTAAACCAAATAACATAGTTGAAATTACGCTTAATCGTCCCAAAGTCTTTAATAGTTATAACGAAAAGTTATTAACTGACCTTGGAAATGTTTTCGATGAGGTGGAAAAAGATACGAGTATTCGGGCACTTATCTTGAGAGGGGCTGGAAAACATTTCTCGGCGGGTGCCGATGTAAATTGGTTTAAGGAGTTGTCTAAGTCTAGCGAAGCTGAGAAAAAACGCGCGGCGGAGCTAAGTACAGATGTAATGCAGAAATTATTTCAATCTAGAGTCCCGACGATTGCGTTAGTTCATAATGCGTGTTTTGGAGGTGGTATAGGATGGGTAGCTAGCTGCGACATTGTTATTGCTACTGACGATTCTCATTTTGCTATCACTGAGGTAAGAGTAGGTATACCCCCCGCTCCAATTTTGCCACAAATTATTGAAGCGATCGGTGCTCGACAGGCTCGTCGGTATACATTAACGGCTGAAGCATTTGATGTATATCAAGCTCAGCGAATTGGCCTTGTGCATGAAATTTGTGCCGACGGTGATCTGGATAAAACTGTCGAACCTATACTTGAATCTATTTTAAAATCTGCTCCAAACGCAGTCGGTTTGACCAAAAACTTAATAAACGAGATTTCACAACAGAAAATGACTAAAAAGCTTCATAGTCGGTTGACGACTATTAGCGCCGAGGGGCGAAATACGGCCGAAGGTATAGAGGGGTTTTCCGCATTTCTCGAGAAACGTAACCCTGTTTGGTATGATCCCGATTGAATAGGTTTATAAACCTTATCTGAGAGTATGCTTTTATTTAATCATGGTTAATATCAAGGCAGAATTCTTTAATTATTTTAGACTTATTTAGGGCAATTACATTATGACGACCAATCTTTTGCGTATGGCAGTTCGTATAGAGAGTGCGGCACAATTAAAGGAGATTCAGGCCGAGCGCAGTAACGCGGGTAACGAAAAAAAAGTTTTTACCTTTACGCGAAATGTTCCGAAACGTGTTGATGAACTTTTGGAAGGGGGATCCATTTATTGGGTAATAAAAAGGCTCATTAGAGTGAGGCAAGAAATTATTGGGATTGACTCAGCAGTAAATAATGACGGTCGCAAGTATTGTCGCATCGAGCTAAATCCAGAGCATATTTTTCTCGAACCGAGAAAACAAAAACCATTTCAGGGGTGGCGTTATTTAAAGTCCGAGGAGGCACCAATCGATTTGTCAAAGGGGACACAAACGGCTCAAAATAACGCTATGCCAGATGAGATGGTGGCTGAATTAAAAGAGCTAGGGCTGTTTTAAGGCAATTTGGTTAAGTATAGACGTCAAATCTTAAAAAGTATACTTTAGTTTGAATCTAAATTGAGTATGATCTTCTTTGAAAGGAGCCATAGTTGGATGGAAAATTTTATAATTGAGCCTCATATGCGCCTACATGAATGGGTGGCGTTGGAGAAGGGTT
>CAZXGI010000104.1:4211-7072 GCA_964639965.1 uncultured Rhodospirillaceae bacterium | reverse complement strand
TCAGCGAATAGAATAAGCGCTGATGATTGCTTGGTGACATACACTTTGGTACAGTGGGTCCAGCATTATTGGGAACCCTTGCTGATGGCATAAAATCATTTCTATAACCAAAAACTGCCGCACCTTTAATAACAATTCGGAAACTAGATTGAGAAATTATCTAGATTGAGAAAATTGATTAGTGGTATAGATTTTAAGCTTACAAAGAAAGAAATACTAATACGTTAGGACCTCAGATGGCAAAAAAAGTAGGTATTATTGGACTTGGGATCATGGGTGGATCTTTCGCCAAGAATTTATGTGATGCAAAATTCGAAGTATTTGGTTTTGATATAGTTGAAGCTAATATTAAAAAACTTACCGACTTTGGTGGAAGAGCCGCCTCCTCTCCGCGAGATGTCGCAAACCGATCGGATATAGTCATCACATCGCTGCCAAGCGTTTTAGCATTCCACAAAGTAATGAGTGGCAAGAACGGTATTAAAGACGCAAAAAAGGATGGGTTGATCATTATTGAATGTTCGACCTTACCCATCGATGATAAAAAAGCCGCACATGCCTCGTTAAAAGAAGTTGGTTCCATCCTAATGGATTGTCCAATAAGTGGAACAGGGGCTCAAGCCATCAATAAAGATCTTTCCGTATATGTAAGTGGTGAAGAAGTGGCTTTAGAGAAATCTAAGGATGTTCTTAATGGCTTTGCCAACTTAATCTTCTACGTGGGTGAGTTTGGTAATGGCAGTAAAATGAAATTTGTTGCTAACCATTTAGTACACATTCATAACGTAGCGTCGGCAGAGGCTATGGTATTAGGCATGACGGCTGGACTTGAACCTAAAAACATATATGACGTCATCAGAGCTGGGGCCGGAAATTCACGTATTTTTGAGCTGCGAGGGCCAATGATGGTTGAAAATAATTACGACGACGCAACAATGAAAATGGACGTCTGGCAAAAAGACATGAAAACTATTGGAGAGTTTGCAGCCCAACTCAAATGTCCAACACCACTATTTACAGCTGGAACCGATATATATCGATCTGGCCTAGCCAACGGCATGGACAAATTGGATACTGCGTCTGTTTGTCGTGTTCTAGAAAAAATGGCAGGAATAGAGAGAAAATAAAATGGACACACCACGAGACAGAATCCCCTACTCTGCAATTATCGACCGACCCAAACTAAGACTACCCGATGGTGCCCGAATGGCGGTATGGACAATCATGAATGTTGAACACTGGGACAGCACCAAAGCTCAACCACGCACAATATTACCTCCGCCAATGGGGCTACCGCTATTACCGGATGTCCCAAATTGGTCTTGGCATGAATATGGTAATCGTGTTGGCTTCTGGCGACTGAACGATATGTTTAATGATTTTAATATAAAGCCAACTCTCGCGATGAATGGTATGATATTAGAAACATATCCTCGAATTGCCGAAGTTGCCTTGAAGGGTGGTTGGGAATTCATGGGTCACGGTTATATCCAGGGACCAATGCATAAGCTTGAAAACCAACGGGAACATATTCAAAGTACCGTCGATACAATTAAAAGCTTCACGGGTAAAGCTCCAATCGGATGGGAAAGCCCTGGCCTTACGGAGACAATGGAGACACTTGATATACTTTCCGACTGCGGTATAGAATATGTTGCCGACTGGCCTTTGGACGATCAACCACTTGAATTGAAAACTACATCTGGGAAACCAATGTATTCGGTTCCTTATCCCGTAGAAACGAATGACATCACCATGATGGCTCTCCAGCAACACTCATCGGAAGAATTTGCAACACGGTGTATAGATCACTTTGATCAACTTTATGAAGACAGTGTCGATATTACTCGAATTATGGGAATTAGCATGCATACCTATATTTCTGGGGTACCTCACCGCTCCAAATATGTTGAACAAGTATACAAACATATTACCAGTAAGCCAGATGTCTTAATATGGACAGGCGAACAGGTAATGAATTGGTTCAAAACACAGATTTAGTTGCCACAACTATCAACTAGAAAATCTGTATCAAAAACAATTGCGGTGATGATTGCACAATACTGATGGATTGATTAACCTTTGCCCACTCTAATTGAATTTACAATATAACGAGGATTGAAGAAAGATGATAGACTTATATACTTGGTTTACACCAAATGGCCGTAAAGTTTCGATAATGCTTGAAGAAACTGGGCTGAATTACCAAGTTCATCCAATTGCAATCAATAAAGGTGAACAGAACGATCCAGAGTTCCTGAAGATTGGACCAAACAATAAAATCCCCGTCATTGTAGATCGTGATAATGATTTATCGGTCATGGAATCAGGTGCAATTTTACAATACCTTGGTCAGAAATCGGGTAAGCTTATGCCAGCTAATGGCAACGATTATTGGAAAATGCAGGAATGGTTAATGTTTCAAATGGCGAGCGTCGGTCCAATGATGGGTCAGGTACATACATTTGTCCATTATCAAGGGGGAGAAAACGTCGAAGCTTCTGAACGTTACCTGAACGAAACCAAGCGCATATATAGCGTAATGGATAAACATTTGGCAGCCCGCGAATATTTTCTAGACTGGGGTTACTCTATCGTCGACATCGCAATATTTCCATGGGTTGGCCGCTGTGATTGGCAGACAATTGATTTAAACGAATACGAAAATGTTAAGAATTGGTACCTGAATATAAAAGAGAGACCAGCTGTGATACGAGGCTGGAATGTTCCTAATAATGATCAACCTATGCCTATGCCAGGCTAGGAAATAAAAATTTTAATAATTGGAGTTATATATCATGCCTGCATATTGGGTGGCGCGATCTAAGATCAATACGCCAGATAACTATTCGAAATACACA
>CAZXGI010000104.1:0-4111 GCA_964639965.1 uncultured Rhodospirillaceae bacterium | reverse complement strand
ATCCTATATGGAAAAATGGGAATTACCGGTAAGGCCAGGACTGAAGCAATATCCTATTTTCTGGCTGGGCTTGTTTTTCTTGGTATCGCTTATGGCAGTTGGGAAAATATGATCGAATCGTGGGATATCCTTGAACAAGAGGGATCTGGTGTTGTTGAGATCCCTGTATACCCTATCCGTACACTTGTGGTTTTCATAGGATTTGTGGGAGCCTTTGTTTGTTCGCTCATGGTTTACAACTCTTTCAAAAGGCCGGAAAGATTTGAATAAATGCCGAAAGTAAACACATCATAAATAATTACCTTGCAGGGAGAAGACACAGCCGAACACCAATTTTAATTTAATCGGTGAGTCTAAATCAAATAAATGGAACTAGAACAGACCACAATTTTACTCGGAATGTTTGCAATTATGCTGGCAGGGATCTTGGCAGGAATACATATCGCGTTCGCTTTTGCCGTGACTGCTCTAATTGGTAATATCTTGATCTTTGGAGACGGTGACCTCCAAGACGGGTTCAACATTGCGATGAGCGGACTTGGAAGTGTTGCCTATGAATATTTGCGGAGTGAGGTTTTCGCTGCTATTCCACTATTTATGTTGCTGGGTGATTTTGTTAATAAATCTGGTTCTGCACGTGATCTCTATAAATTAATTAATCACACAATGAAATTCATCCCTGGGCGTTTAGCCGTTGCGACCGTTGCAGGCAATGCAGTATTTGCGGCAGTCACGGGTGTCAGTATAGCCGCCGCCGCTGCTTTCAGTCGAATTGCATATCCACAAATGCGTTACCACGATTATAATCGCCAATTTGCACTTGGCTCAGTTGCCGGTAGTGCATGCCTTGGTATGATTATTCCCCCAAGTGTGCTTTTAATTGTTTGGGGAATTATAGCAGAGAAATCTATCTCCCAGCTGTTTATCGCAGGTGCTATTCCCGGCTTGATCCTAGCCTCTTTTTTTATGGTTTATATTGCGATTTCGGCAACAATTAAACCAGAACTCGCTCCAAAATTTGAAGATACTGCTGAACAGAGCACCTTAACCAAGGCAGAATTTGCCAGTGGGATAGGTATTGGTCTTTTAATTCTCTTGGTCTTGGGCGGAATTTGGGGCGGACTATTTACCCCTTCAGAGGCCGGCGGCGTTGGTGCGGCCGGCGCTATGTTCTTAGGTGTGTTAAAGGGCATGCGGATCAAACAACTAGCTATTGCCGTGGTCGATTCGGGAAAGACCGCAGCACCTGTGATGTTTCTTTTGTTAACAGCCAATATGTACGCCAAATTCATGGAAGCTGCTGGCATGTCCGAATTAATCAGGGACACCTTTGCCCATTATAGCCTTGGGCCAACAGGGATTGTAATCGTAATTATTCTGATATGGCTTGCTTTGGGTATGATCCTTGACTCAATTTCAATAATTCTAATCACCGTTCCAATTTTTGCACCGCTAACTGAAGGCTTCTTTGACCCAATTGCTTTCGCTTTATTTGGCATCTTGTGCATTGAAGCAGGCTTATTGACACCGCCATTTGGGTTGCTTGTTTATACCGTCAAAGGCTCGATTGACGATGCCCAGGCTACGTTAGCGGAAATATTTAAGGGATCGGTTCCCTATTGGATATTAATGCTGATTGTTATGTTATTAATTTGGAAATTTCCAGAAATAGCAACCTGGCTACCTGATAAAATGTTGAAATAAAGCGATTTAATAATCAGTTCCCCAAAAATCGAAAATTTTTACTGCTTGAATTTCAAAGTTTATTTTGTAATTAGTTCAAAAATTAATATACTAAACCTCGTTTAATACTATTTTAAATTAATAATGGTTCAGGGAGTTTATACCATGTTTAAGTTTTCTAAGACATTAGGCATTATCGGTGCCGCAACAGCCGCTATAATCGCTTTTAGCGGAACCGCAGGGGCGGTTAAAATAAAAGGCAATGAGATTACCTTGCGCGTTGGCTCTGGCCATCCACCCTTTATTACCTACGTTAAAGCCGTTTCCAAATATTTTGTGCCGAACGTTGTAAAACGAGTAGCAGCAGAAACCAAATATAAGATGAAATTCAAAGAGCATTATGCAGGAACAGTTGTAAACGTATTTGATACCCTAGAGGGTACGCAAGACGGCCGGTTGGATATCGGAGCATGGTGCGTTTGCTTTGACGACGATAAAGCGATGGCTATGAACCTAACTTATTATGTTCCCTTTCATGAACCAAATGCAATTAAGAACCAGAAAATTTTTGCAGCGCTAGCAAAAAAACATCCTGGCCTCTACCAAGATTATGAAAAGCGGTACAAACAAAAGTTGATAGCAATTACGGGTTTTAACAATTATGGGATGCTTTCAAAGTTTGACTGGAAAACTTTTGAAGATATAAAGGGTAAAAAAATTCTTGCCGCTGGTCCAAACCTTCCTTGGGTGAAAGGTGGTATTCCAGTAAGAACCACTATTCCAAAGGCAGCCCAACAACTGCAAACGGGTGTAGGGGAAGGTATCATCCTATTTCCAGATACGGATTTTAAATTGAAACTGCACGAAGCAACAAAAGGTGGTTTTTACACCGTGATGGATTTGGGTGCTGTCGTGCAAATCTCACTCACAATGAACTTGCGGACACGCAAAAAACTTCCTCCCGAGGTGGTTAAAATCATTGATGAAGAAGCCATCAAGTATGGAACGAAATCTGCAGCCATGTCACAAGGCGACCATCAGTGGGGTCTTGATAAACTCGCTGGAGCCGGGGTCAAGGTACGTAAAATGGACCCTCAAGCTAAAATTGATTGGGCAAAAAAACTTGCTGACTGGCCTAATGAGCGTGCTCAGACCGTAAAGAAGAAGAAGAAGGTTAATATGGGTCAATACATGCGCGACTACATTAAGATGGTAGAAGCGGGTGGCCACAAATTTCCAGTGAACTACGTTATTAAATAATTTTTGAAATATAATTTAATTTTGGGAGGGCTTTAGCCCTCCTTTTTTTGTACATTTGTTTATTTTCATTTTTAATGTATAAATACTGGTTTGCTAACCATTAGGATCTAATCTTGAAACAGGTAATACCAATGACAATTACATCAAACGACATGGAAAAAAGAACGGCGCGCTTTAAGGAATTAACTTTTAGCTCCCAAGGATATTTAGACACACGTATGCCGGCTCATAGGCGTGACACTTACAATGTAATCGGGAGGGGTGTTACTGAAGATGAAAATCTAAAACCAGCCATTTTAGAAGCGGACGATTTCAATATAACCTACATAGGAGCAGAACCGGGCTGCGGCGCTGCTCTTCATGATCATCCAACGGTTGAAGTCTTCATCGCTATGACAGGCACGTGGTCTATTATCTGGGGCGGTGAGGGTGAGCACAAAATTAAAATCGACCAGTTTGACGTGGTTTCTGTGCCTCCTGGAGTTATGCGAGGCTTTAAAAATGAAGGAGACAGTCATGGCTTCATTATGGCTATTTTGGGAGGTTCAGACTCGGGAAATGTTTCTTGGGCCAAGGATGTAATTGAAGGGGCGGAAAAAACTGGCCTACGCTTAAATAAAGACGGTACAATCACCGAAATAGCACCGACTTAAAGGTAAAAATGGCATGCCATTAGAGAAAATCGACCACTATGCGATTCGAACACTTAAAATGAAAGAAACAAAAGAGTTTTACGAGGCGCTTGGTCTCACAGCTGGGCCGCGACCTGAATTTCCATTCCCCGGCCATTGGATGTACGCTGGAGATACACCGGTCGTGCACTTAGTTGGAATAGATCCCAATAATCCTGAAGGCCTATCTAATTACCTAGGGATAAAAGATGTGCATTTCGTGGATGGTAGTGGGTCGATAGACCATTTGGCGTTTAGGGCAACTAACCCAGAGGACCTTAAAAAAACCCTGGAAAAGCGCAAGGTTAAATACAAAGAAAACGAAGTGCCAGGCCTTGGGCTTTTGCAGATATTTGCAAAAGATCCTAACGATATCACAGTTGAAATCAACTATTACGATTGATTAGTATAGGATTTAATTGTTCAATCCAATTAACAAATCAGAAAATTAATTTATATTTTCCCTATAGCTTCTAGAACCTTTTGTGGTGTAAATG
>CAZXGI010000103.1:0-7091 GCA_964639965.1 uncultured Rhodospirillaceae bacterium | reverse complement strand
CAATACGTCATCATAAATTAAAAAGTCGTTTTGAGTTATTGCGACCAATTTTTCTACGGTTATCTTCATCGATTTTTGCGGTGTCAAACCAATTAGCAGCATGGTCCATGTTTTCAAAAGGCCAATCTGTTGAGAACAATACTCGATCTACGCCAATCTCTTTTATTGCTTGTTCTAAGGTTGGCGTGTGAAAATTTCCGGCGGTAGTGAGATAGAAGTTTTTGCGAAAATAATCGGCTACAGGTCGCTTAGCTGGATTGTTATGCGGAGCTTCGGTCCAGGCGTTTCGATTATCGACACGCCAAAGCGAATAGGGAATTCCCTCGCCGAGGTGACCGAGAATGATTTGAATATTTGGGAAACGATCGAACATACCGTTACCGATCAACCGAAGGGCGTGAACCGCTGTTTCTTGGCCGAACGCCCAGGTCGGCCCCATGAGCCATGCATTATTTTGATAAATTTGTGCCATACTTTGAATGGGATTTCGGGGGTGTAAATAAAAGGGAACATCCAAACGAGCTAGCTCTGTCCAAAAGAGATCATATTCTCTACCGTCATAATAGACAGCAGTATCCGGATGATTGATCTGAGAGAACCCATTGACTAGGGCTCCAATAAAATTCAGCTCTTCAACGCAATATTTTAGCTCGGCAGCCGCGAGTTCAGTATCCTGCATTGGAAGAGCGGCAAATCCTTTAAACCGATCGGGTTGTTTCAGGATTTGTTCCGCGAGGAATTCATTGGCTATACGTGCTATTTTTGCGGCTTTTTTTGTGTTGTGAATCGCTTGTACTGCTGGTGCATTCAGACTGAGAATAGAAATTTCGATGCCGTTTTTGTCCATTTCCCGCATGCGTCGTTCCTGAATATCTATAAGGCGAGATCGCAATTCAGACCAAACCTGATCGGGAAGGAAACCATTTGAATCTTCGATCGTCTGCTCAATTGCAAAATGTTCCTCTAAGGCTATTTTTCCGTCCATCTTTATCCTCCAACATCAGAAAAGGCCTGACAAATGATCTTTTCTGAGCTTAGCTCGATAGGCTCAGAATACTGATGAAATTTACTCTGCAATAGTTATCATTGCAAATATGTTAACGAGAAATCGGATGGTTTTAATAATTAATTTAAAGAAAGTTCTTGAAGTTTTATTCAGAAAATTTCCTCTCCTTTTGGAACCAGCAAGTGGGCTAGCGATACTGTCTAACCAACTAATAAAAGTAGGATATTAGATGACGTATTATCATATCAAGTATGTTACGATCAAATCTCTTAATAATGGTGATGAGCATGAAATTCGGTATCGGACAACCGATCACACGTAAAGAAGATCCAAAATTTCTTCAAGGTCGAGGCAGGTATGTTTCCGACATAGACATGCCTAATATGGTGTTTGGTTACATTCTGCGATCGCCACATGCTAATGCTAAGATAAACTCAATCGCTATTTCAGAAGCGAAAGATGCTCCAGGTGTCATTGTTGTTTTTACTGGAAAGGATTACGAAAGTTCTGGTCTCGGAAAAATTTCTTGTTTGACCATGATGCCAATGTTGATGGGAGGGCAGGAGGGTGTGCAACGGCCGCATGGAGCACTTGTTTCGGGCGTCGTTAAATGCGTTGGAGCTCCGGTCGCTTTTGTTGTCGCAAAAACTTTGGAGCAGGCAAAAGATGCTTCCGAACTGATCTCTGTTGATTATGAGATCTTGCCAGCTGTTACAAGTACTGAGCAGGCTCGTAGTGGAGATGCACCATTGGTGTGGGAAGGTACAGATAACAACATTTCTTTCACGTTTAAGATTGGGAATACTCTCGTTGTAGAAGGTGCAATTAATGACGCACACCATGTGACAAAAGCCACGATTTCAAATAATCGTGTGAATACAAATGCAATAGAGCCCAGGGCGTCAATCGGACTGTATGATCTTGGGGAAGAGAAATACACGCTTTATTCCAGTAATCAGGGGCCTAACCGCGTACGCCAAGAAATCGCGCATGAGCTATTAAGAGTTTCCGAAACCAAACTTCAGGTTATTTCACCTGATGTTGGTGGCGGATTTGGGATGAAGGGTGGGTTCTATGGTGAAGACATTCTGGTTCTTTGGGCTGCCAAAGAAGTTGGATGCCCTGTAAAATGGGTTGGAGATCGACTTGAATCCTTTATGAGTGATAGTCATGGCCGTGATGTTATCGCAGATTGTGAGATGGCCTTTGATATCGATGGAAAAGTGACAGGTCTTCGAGTATCGGCAGATTATAATGTTGGCGCTTATCTCAATGGTAGTGCGGGCATTTCGCCAATGTTTTTTTCGGTCTTACTTTCGGGTGTCTATGCAATACCAGCCATTGATGTGACCACGCGATGTCTTTTTACAAATATGGGAGCTACAGCTCCCTATCGTGGAGCAGGGCGTCCGGAAGCGGCCTATATCGTCGAACGCTTATTTGATATTGCTTCGAAAGAACTGGCCATCGATCCAGTTAAACTGCGCCGCAATAATTTGGTAAAGACTGATCAAATGCCCTATCAAACTGCGCTTATGCCGAATATAGACTGTGGTGATTTTGAAGCTGTTATGGATAGAGGATTGGAGACTTCGGACTGGAATGGATTTGAGTCACGCAGGGCCGAATCAGCGTCCCGAGGAAAACTTCGGGGGCGCGGCATAGCTGTTTATATGGAATCCGCGGGTCCTTTTAACGAACGTATGGAAATCCGGTTTGACCCCGGCGGGGATATTACGGTCGTCGCTGGAACACATTCTCACGGACAAGGGCACGAAACGGTTTATTCACAAATGGTTTCTGATTTTCTAGGTGTGCCGTATGAAAGTATTCATCTCCTTCAAGGGGATTCCGATAAAGTGGCAATGGGGCGCGGTACGGTGGGTTCTCGTTCTATGACAGTCGGAGGTTCTGCTTTAAGAGTGGCGGCCGACGCCGTTATTGAAAAAGGTAAAAAAATCGCTGGTCATTTATTGGAAGCAAGTGAAGGTGACATTGATTTTAAAGATGGTGAGTTTGTTGTTACCGGTACAGACAAACAGATAAATATTGTTGAGGTGGCGAAGGCCTCATATACACCGATGATGTGGCCGCCTCATCTGCCAATGGGGCTCGATGCGGCCGGCGACTTTAATCCTGGAATGGGCAATTATCCAAATGGATGCCAGATCGCTGAAGTGGAAATTGATCCTGAAACTGGAAATGTTGAACTTGTCGGTATGCATATTGTTGATGATGTTGGAACCGTTATCAATCCACTTCTTCTCGAGGGTCAAATACATGGAGGTGTTGCGCAAGGTGTTGGGCAGGCGCTATTCGAAAACATGGTCTACGACGAAAAATCAGGCCAATTATTAACGGCTTCCTTCCAAGATTATTGCATGCCAAGGGCTGATGATTTCCCTGCTTTCGATGTTAAGAATATGGCAATTCCAACTAAAACAAACCCAATTGGTGTTAAGGGAGCTGGCGAAACCGGTACTGTTGGCGCACCACCAGCAATTGTGAGTGCGGTCATTAATGCAATTGGATCGCCCAATATCACAGATATTCCGATGCCACTGACACCGGAGAAAATTTGGCGCGCGGTTAACCTTAACTAACGCAACTTCAATTGAAATATGAGAAAGTTTCATGAAGTTTTGTGTGCCCAGAGATCTATGAGTTGAAACGACAACAGAGGAGATAATGATGTCAATTCTTGATGGCGAACGCGTTATTGCGATTGAAGAACATTATTACGATGATCAGGTAACAAAACATTTTACTGGCCTCGACGGCAATCTAGGTGGATGGGTAAGAGAAAAAATCGAAGACGTCGGCGAGGGGCGTATCAAGTCGATGGATGATGCGGGTATCGATGTTCAGATATTGTCTCACGGCGCTCCATCAACACAAAAACTGGACGCGGAGAATGGGCCGGCCGTGGCCGCAGCGGCAAATGACAGGCTGCATGAGATTTGCCAAGCTTATCCGGATCGTCTCGCTGGTTTTGCTAATCTTGCGACTGCCAATCCTGCAGCTTCTGCGGACGAATTGGACCGTGCTGTTAACAAATTGGGCATGAAGGGGGCTATGATTCACGGGCTTACACATGGTGAAAATTTTATCGATAAGGATGAATATTGGCCGATCTTCGAAGCGGCAGAGGCACTTGATGTACCAATTTATTTACATCCAGGGATTCCCCATCAGGCGGTTATTGATGCATATCTCAAAGACTATATAAAAAAATATCCGGGTTTTCTAAATGCTGGTTGGGGTTTTACCATGGAGACTGCCACGGCGGGCATTCGTTTGGTTCTCTCTGGTGTGTTCGACAAATACCCCAATCTCAAGATTATATTGGGCCATTTGGGAGAGACATTACCTTTTCTCATGTGGCGGATTGATTTGGCGCTTAATCGTCCCGGTAATGATGGGGTTGAATTCCGCAAAATCTTTTCTTCGCATTTTTACATTACCACTTCGGGATTCTTTTCCGATCCCGCCTTGAATTTATGTATTCAGGAGATGGGGGCTGACCGCATTTTGTTTGCCATTGACTATCCCTTCGTACCGAATGAACCTGGACCAAAGTGGATGGGGAACCTAATGCTCAACCGCGATGACAAGGCAAAAATTCTGCATGGCAATGCCGAGCGTTTGTTGCGGATGTAAGTTGTTGGAAGGGTCAATAAAATATGTTGCTTGACGGGAGCCAGCTATTTTACCTTTAAAAGGAATGCAACAAGCTTATCAGGGTTGGTAAGCATTATCATGTGACCATCTTCAAACTTTTCGGTGTCGAATAGAGGGTCAGAAAGTGCTTGTTCATAGAATTGCATGAAGGGCATTTCTTGGTCGCCACTTAATTTTACGTAGGTGTAGTTAATGGTTTTGGGTAGACCTAACGGTGACTTAACGGGTTGTGTGAAAGTTTCAATAGGTTGAGGGGTTAATCTCGGAGTTGCACTCTCAATAATTTTTTTATCGGTAATATTCCAGCGATCCCGATAGGCATTTTGGGGTATAGGAATGAACCGTTCCCCAGCCTCTGTTAAATTCCGTATGGTATTCTTCTGTTGACTGCCGTAGTCGACTAGGGACTTCCCATCGGCAGGGACAAATGCATCTAGATAAATGACTGAAGATATCCTATCTGGGATCATTGAAATAACCCCTGTTATTACCATGCCTCCGTAACTCCACCCTAGCAGCACAACGTTGTCGAGGTTTTCCATTTGGATATGCTGGACAATATCGTTTACATGTATATTGAGGTTAACTTCATCTAGAAACAAGTGGGAGCGTTCGCCCAATCCGGTTAGAGTTGGGCTTGTAACTCGATGGCCCTGTTTGATTAATTGATCACTGACTTCTCTCCAAACCCAACCGCCATGCCACGCGCCGTGAACCAAAACGTAAGTGCGGCTAGCATTAATTGGCTGTTCGTTGGACATCTTGCATCCTTTCAAGAAATGTTGGCGTCTTCAATAGAGATTAAATGATTGAGATCATCGCAAAAAATGTCCAGTTTTTCTTCAAATAAATCTTTTTATATAATCTCTAATTTGCAACAAATTCTGACACAAGTTTTCTAAAAGGGAAATGTTTTAAATTAAAATTTGGTGTCGAATTAACGCGAGAAATAGCTTTTGTATTGGGTTTTTGCATATAATCTTTGACATATGGGAAAAATTAGCTTCAGATTACATAGAAAAAAATCAAAACATTCTTATTTTGGGAGATGAAACATGACAAAAATTGACCGGAGAGATTTTTTAGTAGGGGCTACTGCGACTGTAGCAGGGGCATCTTCCTTAGGGTCCGTATTGTGGTCTAAGGAAGCTCACGCGGCAATTGGAGATACCTTGACTATAGCTTATAATTTACCGGTGCCTTCGTGGGACCCGACTACTGGTACATCTGCTGTAAATCCAGGACTCGCTTCGATTTATAAATCAATTTTTGATCAATACGTTGACCAAGCCAAAGATCTTAAACAGATACCTGGTGTGTTAACTGAGTGGTCTTTCGATAAGAATAACACTGGTATTCGCCTTAAATTAGGTAAGGGCCGCCGTTGGGCTGATGGCAAACCAATAACACCAGAGGATATCGTCTGGAACTTAAAAAGACTTGGTGACCCTAAAACAGGTAATCCAATCCAAATAGTATGGGGGAGCCTAAAAAACTTTAAGATTAATGGGCAGGTTATTACAGCGGATTTGAAACCCTATCGAGCAACAATATTAAATTGGTTGAGTTTTCTTGGTGCTTACCTGCTACCGCCCCATTACTACAAGAAGGTTGGTAAAGCAGGATTTGAGAAAGCCCCGATGGGTTCCGGTCCTTATCAGCTCGAAAAGTTTTCGAGGGGATCCTTTGCTCGGTTAAAACGAAATCCTAATTATTGGGGGCCTAAACCAGTTTTTGAAACTGTTGTTTTCAAATTTGTAACGGATGCGTCTAGTCGAGTTGCAGAAATAGAAAGCGGTTCATCAGATTTAACAGTTGATTTGCCTCACGAGGAATTTAAGCGTCTTCAGGGCAAAGCAGGGCTTGCGGGTGTTTCGCATCCGGTAAGTGATATAGCAATGATTTTTATTAATGATATAGGGCCCATGGTTGATGCTAATGTTCGAAAAGCAATGGTCCATGCAATAAATAAACAGGCTATAGTGGATCGGCTTATGGGGGGTCTTGCGACACCGATTGATACACTTTTGACCGCGAATTATGTTGGTTTTAACCCGAATATTAAAACCCCGTATAATCCTGATCTGGCCAAGAAGCTGCTGGCGAAAAGTGGTTACTCTAAAAAGAAACCCGTTAAGTTTAAAATCCAAACTACAAGAGGTTATAAACCCAAGGACTATGAGACGGTTCAGGCCATCGTTGGTATGTGGAGGCGTGTAGGAATTCAGGCTGAAATTGAAGTCTATGAGATTGCTAAACATTTCCAACTGCGAGCCCAAGATAAGTTAGCCCCTGCAGCGTATTATAGTTGGGGGAATTCGTCTGCTGATCCCGAGAGCTCAACTGGCCATGCGATGTTTGGCCCAGGGCCACATGCCGTTTGGGATGGAAAGAAGATGACGGG
>CAZXGI010000102.1:0-7247 GCA_964639965.1 uncultured Rhodospirillaceae bacterium | reverse complement strand
CCAAGAGAATATTGAATATTTTCCCCCTTTCAATCGCCTGACGAACTAGATAAACGAGCATAAAGGCCTGCAGTGGAGGCGACACGGAACGCAAAGTTTGATAAGTGTATGATCCCCTATCAAATGGAAAATTAAAATAAATAACATTAATAATGGTTATAAAAGCAATCGCAATAAAAAAGATTATTGATAATTTCGGTGTCTGTTTTATTTGCATGTGCTGTTCAGATTTCAAGTTCACCTTGATATAGAATGTGAGCGAAGCATGGGCTATAAAAATAATCATGGAGAAAACAACAATGTATCGCTCCGCCAAACTTCCTGACACTGTCACAATACTATTTCCAGGATTTTCACTTAAATAAGCTGGATATTCAGTGAAAAGATGAGTCATTCCCTGCAAAAAAGAAAAGAAAAATAGAGCAATACTCGACAAAAGAAACAAAGGAGAGGTAAGAAAAGAGTTTTGTCCCGTATTTACTTCAAGCCATATTTGCATTGCTAATAGAACAATGACAAAATACCTAAGAATTTCAATTGGAACCCAATAAAACAGAAAACTCGCGGTCACCAAGCCAGCAAAAAAAATTATACTCGTTTGGTACCAAACGAACATAATGTTGTTATTCTTAATATACATTCTAAAACAAAGACACCTATTCTTATTGGAGGATATGACCATATACCCAATCTAAATACAACTACTTCAAAAAAGTATGCCATTCAAATATGGCAATAGCTATCAAGATGCCCTCGGTTTTCTGCAATATAAGACATCTCTTAAGCCAAAGCGACGAAAATACAATCTAAAGAGATCTATAAAAATCCAAAAAAATGAAACATAGATGATTCAGTTTAATCCATCTTTTTAATGACCTCACTATTCAAAATACGATTCTTTATTTTAATTATTATTTTCCTTAGATCTCGTGGATTGTCTATATAAGGAACTGGAAGTTTCTGACCTGTCGATGTCACCATAAAATATCCAATTGTATGGTTGACAAGATAGTCCCTATCATCATTCCCTTTTTTCTGAAGAGAATAAGTAGCCCCGATATTAAAAGTAAATGATTTTAATTGAGCTGGTGTCCCGGTTAACCCCAGTAAATTTTTGTCAAAATGCAGAACGTATTCCCTAAGAACTTCGTTAGTATCCCTTTCAGGGTCAACGGAAATAAATATTGGTTGAAATAAATGTTGGTCATGCTTTATACCTGCTAAAGCAATAGAGAGATCGCTCAAAGCCGTAGGACAAATGTCGGGACAGTAGGTGTAACCAAAATAAATAATACCAACTTTATCTTTTAACTTTGAAAGGTCCCACTTTTTATCATCTAGATCTTTTAGTTCGACTTTTAATAAACGCTCCGATTCCCACTTACTTGCAAAATATTCCGAAGAAATAAAAACAATAGAGGCCAGTATAATAAAAACCAAAATACATAATATAATGTGGAAGTTTGTGCGCATAGAGTTTATAAAACTAAAATGGATAAAGAAGTCAAATATGTATTCATTGTCGCTGGACTAATTTTTTTAATTTTTATTGCGGCCCTACCATTTTTCGGTCGAGTAGCTTCTAGTATGCCCTCAATCCTCACCCTTTGCGGCATTTCTATCAATTAAGAACTTAGCTACTAATGTTGATGATTTTTTTTGTGATCCATTTTCATCTTTGGAGGTAAGCCCATCTCTCTAACCTCAACTATAATTTCTATTTTTCCAGCTTTTTTAAACTCAAGCGTCATCGGAAAACTATCGCCCCCGTTTAACGATTTTTGAATACCCAACATCATAATATGCAAGCGCCCAGGTTGAAAACTCAATGAATGACCAGCATGGACCTTTAGCTCCTTAACGTGAACCATTTTGGCTATCCCATCTTCAACGATCGTTCTGTGAATTAAATTTTTCTTTGCTAGAGTGGAGCTGATACGAACTAGGTGATCAGCTTGTTGGCCAGAATTATAAATCCTTTCAATGTAAACTGCTGCTGTCTTAGCGCGACCTGGGGTAGTTCTAGTCCAAATATTATAAATTTCAATATTACCCTGTGAATAAGTTTTAGCTAATAAAACCTGAGAATTTCCAATTATTAACACCGCGGAAGCAAAAATAAGAATCCTTATAGTTTTCATTAGCTCCCTAGCCCAAATTAAAACAAGCACGTTGAATTCTTTCACAAGCCTCAACCAAAAGTTTCGTTTCCGCTGCGTAAGAAACTCTAAAAAATGGCGATAAACCAAAGGCCTCACCAAACACAACAGCAACCCCCTCGGCTTCAAGAAAATATTTTGCAACATCAAAATCACTGGTTAAAACTTCGCCACTTGGTGTTGTTTTACCAATCATCCCGGTGCAGCTTGGATATACGTAGAAAGCTCCTTGAGGCGTCAAACATTTAAGACCATCTGCCTGATTTAACATTGATACCACCAAATCTCGTCGCTCTTTAAATACGATGTTATTTTCAGCTATAAATTCTTGAGGCCCATTAAGCGCCTCAACTGCTGCGGCCTGAGAAATAGATGCGGCGTGGCTTGTACTTTGCGACTGCACTTTATTCATTCCTTTGATGAGTTCTATAGGACCAGCCGCATAACCAACCCGCCAACCTGTCATTGCATAAGCCTTAGAAACGCCATTCAGTGTAAGAATTCTATCATATAATTTAGGTTCGACTTGGGCTGGCGTTGTGAACTCAAATTCATCATAGATAATATGCTCATAGATATCATCGGTCATGAGAAATACATGGTCATGGAGTAGCAAAACATCGGTCAATGCTTTTAATTCTTCTCTAGAATAAGCTGCACCGGTTGGGTTTGAAGGTGAATTAAGTAAAAGCCACTTTGTCTTTGGTGTAATAGCAGCTTTTAATTGACTTGCTGTTATTTTAAAACCATTTTCCTGCTTAGCTTGAATGATAACTGGCTTACCTTCTGCTAACAACACTATATCGGGATAAGATACCCAGTATGGCGCTGGTATTATGACCTCATCGTCACTATCAACTGTCGCCATTATTGCATTATAAATACTTTGTTTACCTCCAGAGGCTACCTGTATTTGTGCTGGCGTATAATCAAGTTTATTTTCTCTCTTAAACTTTGAACATATAGCTTCACGTAATTCAAGAGTGCCTGGAACTTGAGTGTATTTAGTGTGGCCTGCCCGCATCGCGTTAATAGCCGCATCCTTTGCATTTTCTGGCGTATCAAAATCGGGCTCACCCGCCCCGAGCCCGATGACATCTACACCTGCAGCTTTTAGCTCCTGAGCACGACCTGTTACAGCCATAGTGGCTGACGGTTTTATTCGATTTAGTCGCGAAGAAATTAAGGCCATCGTATTCCACTTGACAATTACAGTAACCAGCAGGGTATTGACAAACTAGCATCCAAGTCTACAGCAGATTACGCCCCAACCAAAAATGTTGCAATACTGAAAAATATTAATATTTTTGGAAAAATCCTTTATTATCGGGAAAGGAATCGAAAGCTCTACCCACCGTTCTTTGAGACCCTATAATTAAAATAGCGGACCTTGTTTTGATCAAATCTTGCCTTCCTTTTAAAGTGGAAATTAGGATCCTCTTATACTGACAGTTGCAGGTAATAGTTAGATTGAATAAAATCAATTATTATTTAGATAGAAAATTAGACCCATTTGGAATTCATTATTAATGCAGAGCCTCACCCCAAACGATATATATTTTATACCCCAAGAACGTCCCTCATTAAATCCAGGGGAACCGTTAAAAGTGGTCTCCAAGTTCAAGCCGTCTGGAGACCAGCCTCAGGCTATAAAAAAAATCGTTGCAGGGTTAAATGCGGGTGAGAAGGATCAGGTCTTACTAGGTGTCACTGGATCCGGAAAAACGTTTACGATTGCTAAAACAATTCAGGAAGTAAACCGCCCAACTTTGATATTGGCCCCAAACAAAACACTCGCAGCCCAACTTTATGGTGAAATGAAAGATTTTTTCCCCAATAACGCAGTTGAATATTTTGTTTCTTATTATGACTATTATCAACCTGAAGCATATGTACCTCGTACAGACACATATATTGAGAAAGATGCATCAATTAATGAACAAATTGATCGAATGCGTCATTCAGCCACGCGCGCCTTACTTGAGCGTAGCGACGTAGTTATAATCTCATCAGTTTCTTGCATTTATGGTATAGGTGCGGTTGAAACTTATGCTAAAATGACAGAAAAAATCACGTCAGGGAATTATATTGATCGTGATAAACTTTTAAAACGTATGGTAGAACTACAATATACACGAAATGACACAAATTTTTATAGGGGTGCATTCCGAGTAAAAGGTGATATTGTTGAAATTTTTCCTTCCCATCTTGAAGATCGAGCTTGGCGTTTATCCTTATTCGGAGACGAAATTGATGCAATCTGGGAAATTGACCCCCTAACAGGGGAAAAAATTGAAACACTTGATGAAGCAACCATTTATCCAAATAGTCACTACGTCACGCCGCGCCCAACAATCTTACAAGCAATACCAAGAATTAAGGCGGAGCTTAAGCATGCTATTGAAAATTTTAAAAATCAAGGAAAACTAATAGAAGCCCAGCGCATTGAGGAACGCACCACTTTTGATATAGAAATGTTAGAAACAACTGGGCATTGCTCCGGAATAGAAAACTACTCCAGATATTTAACAGGACGCAATCCAGGTGAACCTCCGCCAACACTGTTTGAATATTTACCTGAAAACGCGCTGGTGGTTTTAGATGAAAGTCACGTCACCGTTCCACAACTCGGCGCAATGTATAAGGGAGACTTTTCACGCAAAACAACATTACATGAGTTTGGATTTCGCCTGCCCTCATGTATTGATAATCGGCCACTTAAATTTGAAGAATGGGAAGCGATGCGACCACAAACGATGTGCATTTCAGCTACTCCTGGCCCTTGGGAACTAAATCAAACGGGGGGAGTTTTTATTGAACAATTAGTTCGCCCAACAGGTTTGATTGATCCTCCCTGCATAATTAGACCAATTGAAACTCAGGTTGATGATTTACTATACGAATGTCGTAAATGCGCAAAAAAAGGTGAGCGTGTTTTAGTCACCACTTTAACAAAACGAATGTCCGAAGACCTTACAGAATATATGCACGAAGCTGGAATAAGAGTGCGCTACCTTCACTCTGATATTGATACATTAGAACGAATTGAAATTATTCGTGATCTTCGCTTAGGAGCATTTGACGTACTAATTGGCATTAATTTGCTACGAGAAGGACTAGATATACCAGAATGTGCATTAGTAGCAATTTTAGATGCCGATAAAGAAGGATTTCTGCGCTCAAAAACTTCATTAGTCCAAACGATTGGAAGAGCCGCACGTAATATCAACGGCCGAGTCATATTATATGCAGACAAAATAACTGATAGCTTAAAATACGCAATTGATGAAACCGATCGCCGGCGGTCGAAACAACGGGCCTATAATAAAAAACATGGTATCACACCTGAATCGGTAAAAAAAGATATCTCAGATATCCTAGAGAGCGTTTATGAAATGGACTATATAACTGTTGATACGGGGATCTCTGATAAATTCGAATTTGTGGGTAATAATTACAAAACCCATTTAAAAGACTTAAACAATCGGATGAAAGAAGCTGCTGGCAATCTGGAATTTGAAGAGGCGGCTCTAATCCGCGACGAAATCAGACGTTTAGAGGCTGTTGAATTGGGACTTGGCAAGCCCGGAATTTCTAAATTGGCTGCTGCGCAGGCAGGATTAAATAAAACAAAATTACCAAAAAAGAAAACTCGTAAGTCTAATAATAAGAAACGGCTGTAATAATAACTCAAAAATTCTATCATAGGAATTGGTCAAATGGCTGATTTAGTTCAGGCAAAAATTAAAGACAATAAGTTCAAGATTGGTATATTTGCTGCAAATTGCTCAGGAGGCATTGCAGCAACCAATGTTAAAGAAAGATGGATACCAACCTGGGAAAACAACCTAAATTTGACTAAAATGGCAGATGAGGCTCTTATTGAATTTATGATACCTTTAGGAAGATGGGCTGGTTATGGCGGTGACAGTGACCATAATGGAAGTTCTTTCGAAACATTGGTTTGGGCTGCAGGTTTATTAGCTGCAACACAGAAAATAAAAATTTTTTCCACCTTACATGTAGCAATGATCAATCCGGTATTTGCCGCCAAACAAATGGTTACTGCCGACCACATTGGCCAAGGGAGATTTGGTTTAAATATAGTATGTGGCTGGAACAAAGAAGAGTTTAACATGTTAGGACTTAATTTGGATGCACACCAAAAACGTTATGAACTTGGCGAAGAATGGATAGAAATTGTCACTAAAATCTGGCAAGAAAAAAAGCCTTTCGACCATAAAGGTAAATTTTTCAATTTAAAAAATGTTCAAGCTCGTCCTAAACCAATTAGCCAACCGAGACCAATAATCATGAATGCAGGACAATCAGGTCCTGGCCTAGACTTTGCTATTCGCAATGCTGATTATCTATTTCGGGCAATACAGAGAATGAGTACGGCAAAGAAAGAAATTCAAGAAGTGAAAAAACTATCAAATAAACTTAACCGAAATGTCGACGTTTTTACAAATGTCTACTGTGTTTGCCGACCGACTAATCGCGAAGCCGAAGAATTCCATCACTATTACGCAGTGGAAAATGTCAATGAAGAAGCTGTTGAGAAAATGTATGTTGGCCGTGGTATAAAAGATAATCCTGATCTTTCGGATACGGTTAAGGCCGATATTAGATTGCGAATGGCTGGAGGTAACAGTGGCTATCCTCTAATTGGCAATCCCGACACCGTTGCCAATAAAATAGAAATGTTGAACAAAATCGGTTTTGGAGGAATGGCGATGGGCCTTGTTAATTTTCTCAATGAATTGCCATATTTCCGCGATGAGGTGCTGCCCCGATTAGAAAAGAAGAAGTTACGTTATCCCATATAATTTACAGAGAAAAAGGGAAAATAATGCACAGTAATTACAAACAGGAACCTTTTGGAAGGCGTGCAAAAATTGGTATTATTATACCCACCGAAAACACTATTACAGAACCAGAATTTAATATGATGAAACCTTCGGGAGTAACTGTCCATTTTACGAGGATGCCAATCCATTTTAATCCAGAAAAAGATAATTTTAAAAGTTTACTGGGCGACCTAAAAATACGATTAATTGAGCTTAAAGCCTGCGGAGTAAACGCTGT
>CAZXGI010000101.1:0-7345 GCA_964639965.1 uncultured Rhodospirillaceae bacterium | reverse complement strand
ATCGGTATTCCATTTCTTACATTATTGGAAAGTTCAATAATAGCATCGTCTTCCATCGCGAGTATATCAGATTTATAAGTTTTCTCGCCATAAGCATATTTGAGTTTATCGCGAAGATCGGTCATAGACGCCTTACCCTGGTTCACAGCTTCAAGAGCTTCTCCAACTTGGTGACCAAGACCGGAGCACGCCCACCCGAGATGAGTTTCTAGAATTTGACCAACATTCATACGAGATGGAACGCCCAATGGATTGAGAACAATATCTACTGCCGTGCCATCCTCAAGAGATGGCATATCCTCCATAGGCATGATCCGAGATATGACACCTTTGTTACCGTGACGCCCAGCCATTTTATCTCCAGGCTGTAATTTACGCTTTACGGCCACAAAGACCTTAACCATCTTCATTACACCGGGCTGCAGCTCATCGCCACGTTCTAATTTATCAACCTTGTCAGCAAAGCGACTTTGAAATTCACCACGGCCATCCTCTAATTGTTTCTTTAAGTCCTCAATCTCGCTCATTGACTTATCACTCGAGATTGCAATTTGGAGCATCTGCCCCGCCGTAAGTTTTTCAAGGATTTCCTCAGTAACCTTTGTACCTTCGGTAAGACCTTTAGGCCCACTTACAATTTTTTTGTTTAAAAGTCTTTCCCGTATACGCGAATGAAAACTTCGTTCAAGAATTGCAATCTCATCATCTCGATCTTTAGCAAGGCGCTCAATTTCTGCACGTTCTATAGCGAGAGCCCGCTCATCCTTATCAACTCCCCGCCGCGAAAATACTCGAACCTCCACCACTGTGCCCGCAACACCTGGGGGCAAACGAAGGGATGTATCACGAACATCGGAAGCCTTCTCGCCAAAAATAGCCCTAAGAAGTTTTTCTTCCGGTGTCATAGGTGACTCTCCCTTTGGGGTCACCTTTCCGACAAGTATATCATTTGGCTGAACCTCAGCACCAATATACACAATTCCAGCTTCATCCATATTCTTAAGGGCTTCTTCCCCTACATTTGGAATGTCGCGTGTGATTTCTTCCTGACCAAGCTTCGTGTCACGAGCCATCACCTCGAATTCCTCAATATGGATAGAAGTAAAAACATCCTCTCTAACAATACGTTCAGATATCAATATTGAATCTTCAAAGTTATATCCATTCCATGGCATAAAGGCCACAAGCACATTACGCCCTAACGCTAACTCACCAATTTCTGTCGAGGGACCATCAGCAATAATATCTCCGGGCGCTACTTTATCTCCTACTTTAACAAGTGGCCTTTGATTAATGCATGTATTCTGATTTGATCTTTGGAATTTTTGTAATGTATAAATATCTACCCCAGGAGCAGAACTATTATCAGCATCCTCATCGGCATGAACTACAATCCTTGTACCATCAATCTGGTCGACAGTTCCTGGACGCTTAGCGATTATAGTTGCGCCAGAATCTCTAGCAACGATCTCTTCCATTCCTGTCCCAACAAGCGGTGCTTCCGCCTGAATCAATGGAACCGCTTGGCGCTGCATATTCGAACCCATTAAAGCCCGATTAGCATCATCGTTCTCTAAAAATGGAATCAACGCAGCCGCCACAGATACGAGCTGTTTCGGAGAAACATCAGCTAAATCAACTTCTTCCGATGGCACCATCAGCACTTCACCACCTTGCCGACAGGTAATCAGATCATGCTCAAATTTACCCGTTTTATCGATTGATTCATTTGCCTGAGCAATAGTATAACGCCCCTCATCCATGGCAGAGAGATAAATAACCTCATCAGTTACCTTTCC
The DNA here is from genome assembly GCA_964639965.1 of uncultured Rhodospirillaceae bacterium. Taxonomy (GTDB): domain Bacteria; phylum Pseudomonadota; class Alphaproteobacteria; order Rhodospirillales; family UBA2165; genus TMED23. The sequence goes on along the minus strand of CAZXGI010000101.1, from coordinate 5,546 downwards.
ACTTTTTACTATTCGATACGGGCTTTCGATAAAACCATATTGATTAACACGAGCATACGTCGCTAGGCTATTTATCAATCCAATATTCGGCCCCTCAGGAGTCTCAATTGGACAAATCCGGCCGTAGTGGGTTGGATGCACATCGCGCACCTCAAAGCCAGCACGCTCTCGAGTCAATCCACCAGGGCCCAGCGCCGAAAGGCGACGTTTGTGAGTAATTTCAGAGAGTGGATTAGTCTGATCCATAAATTGACTCAATTGACTGGAGCCGAAAAATTCGCGAACAGCTCCTGCCGCTGGTTTAGCATTGATCAAATCATGAGGCATTACCGTATCAATATCAACTGAGCTCATTCTTTCCCTGATCGCACGTTCCATGCGCAACAAGCCAATACGATATTGGTTCTCCATTAATTCGCCTACAGAACGAACCCGACGGTTTCCTAAATGGTCAATATCATCAATTTCACCTTTACCATTTTTAAGATCGACAAGGATTTTTACAACCTGCATAATATCTTCGCGGCGCAAAATCCTCACCGTATCTTCTGTTTCTTGCTGCAGGCGAGAATTCATTTTAACCCTACCCACAGCCGATAGATCATAGCGATCTGGATCAAAAAATAATCCCTGAAACAGACTATCAGCGGTTTCTAATATAGGTGGCTCACCTGGACGCATAACCCTATAAATATCAATCAATGCCTCTTCGCGGCTAGAATTCTTATCAGCTGAAAGAGTATTACGAATGTAAGGACCTGCTTTAACGTGATCTATAGCCAGGGTTGGTACTTCGGTAATTTTTGCAGTATCCAACTTCACCAATGATTCCTCAGTAATTTCATCGCCAGCCTCTAAATAAACAAGGCCAGATTTCAAATCAACTATATCCTCAGAAACAAATCGACCCAAAATATCATCATGTGGAGCGATATATTCTGTTATTCCTTTTTTCCCAAGATCGTTCAAGACCCTTGGTGTTAGCTTTGTACCAGCTTCAACAGCAACACGTCCCGATTTAGCGTTAAGCAAATCGTAATCAAGTTTCAAACCACGCAAGGAATCAGCATCGAGAGGGATCTGCCAGCCCTTTTTAACTCTAACATAATTGGTAGTATCATAAAAAAACTTGAGAATCTCATCAGGCGAAAGTCCCGTTGCATTGGCTGGATCAAAAGTCTTACCAGAAGCCTTAAACTTTTTGCGTTTAGCAGCAGTAACTGCATCATCAAGGGCAAGCAAAACAGTCGTAACCGGCAACTTACGGCGACGATCAATTCGTACATAAACCAAATCTTTAGCATCAAATTCGAAATCCAACCACGAACCACGATAAGGAATAACTCGGGCAGCAAACAAAAACTTTCCCGACGAATGGGTTTTACCTTTATCATGATCAAAAAACACTCCGGGAGACCGGTGCATCTGTGATACTATTACCCTTTCTGTTCCGTTAACGACAAATGTGCCATTACTCGTCATTAAAGGCATTTCGCCCATATAAACGACCTGCTCTTTGATATCACGAACAGACCGAGCATCAGTATCCTCGTCAATATCCCAAACCACTAAACGAAGAGTAACCTTCAGCGGAGCAGCATATGTCATCCCTCTTTGCTGGCATTCTTCGACATCATATTTAGGCTCCTCGAATTCATAATCGACGAATTCTAACGTCCCCCGCTCAGAAAAATCCTTGATGGGAAAAACGGTTTGAAAAACTTCCTGAAGCCCAGAATCTGTTCTTTCCTGTTTGGCAACTTCACGTTGCAAAAAACTCTCATAAGAATTCTTTTGAACCTCGATGAGGTTAGGCATTGGTGTTACAGTAGAAATGCGTCCATATGATTTTCGGATACGTTTACGACCCGTAAATGAGCGATTAGTCATTGCAGCCCTCGTAGCTATATAAAATTACTACGTTCTGTCATTCTTCCAATAGCCACAAAGAAAAAACAACGAACTCCCTTCCCAAAGACAATCTCGAGGAAAGGTAAAGTATAGCATCCTTACCACTTTGATTAAGTAAGGATGCTAGAACTGCACATCCACTATCTCGGTCGCGGCAGACCCATCCGTGGCAGATGTGATATTCAATAATTCAAACAAACGCCGGACAGTTGGCCTTCAAACCAATTATCCGAAACTAAATAAATTTATTTTATCTCAACGCCAGCACCAGCTTCTTCAAGTTTACCCTTGATCTGATCAGCTTCTTCTTTCGTTGCATCTTCTTTCACCGTCGTTGGAGCCGCCTCTACCATATCTTTGGCTTCTTTTAAGCCTAGACCAGTAATGGCTCGAACCTCTTTAATAACATTAATCTTTTTATCACCAACAGAAGCGAGGACTACTTCAAATGAATCTTTTTCAGCAGCCGGCTCGCCACCATCTGCAGCCACAGGTCCAGCCGCAACTGCAACAGGCGCAGCAGCAGACACGCCCCACTTCTCTTCTAATAATGTACTAAGCTCAGCCGCCTCAATAACAGTGAGAGCAGACAATTCTTCAGCAATTTTTTCAATATCAGCCATAATTATATCTCCTTAGGCTTAAACTATTAATAACGGAAGCCGCTAAGCAGCCTCATCACGTTTCGCTCCATAGGCGTTAAACAACCGCGCCAACTGAACAGAAGGAGCTGATAGCACTCCCACGATCCTAGTTGCCGGGGTATTAATCATACCAACAATCTTACCACGCAGTTCATCCAAAGATGGTAATTTAGCTAAACTCTTAACACCATCAATGTCCAAACTTTGTCCGTTGAAGACCCCACCTAAAATTACTAATTTTTCATTATCTTTAGAAAAGTTCACAGTCGTCTTCGCCACAGCCACCGGGTCATCAGAATAGGCTAGAGCAATTGGTCCCGTAATCAAATCCATTAAAGATTCAAAATCAGTATTTTGGAGGGCGAGACGAGTGAGGCGATTCTTAGTGACCTTAAAACTTGCGCCCGCTTCAAGCATACGTCTTCGAAGTTCTGTCATTTCCTGCATCGTCATCCCAGAATAATGGGTCGCTAATACAATCTCTGACACCTCAAAAGTCCGCTTTAACGATGCGACCTGTTCTTCTTTTTGAGTACGGTTCACAAATCGTCTCCATTTATGCATAAGTCAGAGAACTTTACTTCCCTTTATTATGCCGTTTCATATAGCTCTCAAGGAAAACCTTAAAAACTAGCTCGCCCCATCCAAGTAACTAGTTTAAGCCATTTTAAATCAATAATTTGACTTTAAATGCCTGTTTACCATCTATGCAGGCTAATCCTTATTAAGTTGCTCATAACAAATTTACAACGCCTACAGTCTCGGATAGGTTGGAGAGGATATCCCCTCCTAATCTGTTGAAAACTGACAACAGAAATTTCTATATTCTATCTGGAACTAACCCGATAGATTTGAAGTATCTAATCTAACCCCAGGTCCCATTGTGGAGGTTAAAGTTGCACGTTTAACATATATACCCTTTGATCCAGTCGGTTTCGCTTTTACAATGGCCGCCATAAAAGCATTAAAATTTTCAACTAAAGCTTCTTGCGTGAAACTTGTTTTTCCAATACCAGCATGAACTATTCCTGCTTTCTCAACTCGAAACTCAATTTCGCCACCCTTGACGGCTTTCACCGCATCACCAACATTTGGCGTAACTGTACCTAATTTAGGATTTGGCATTAGACCCTTTGGTCCTAATACTTTACCTAAACGACCCACTATCCCCATCATATCAGGAGTGGCTATACAGCGATCAAATTCAATTTCACCGTTCTGTACTTTTTCAGCCAAGTCTTCAGCTCCTACAAAATCAGCACCAGCTGTCTTTGCTTCTTTTGCTTTATCTTCTTTCGCAAAAACGGCTACTGCAACAGACTTTCCTGTCCCATTAGGTAACGACACGATACCTCGAACCATTTGATCAGCATGACGGGGATCAACACCTAAATTAATAGCCACCTCAACCGTTTCATCAAAATTGGTTTTCTTTGCTTCTAAAACAATTTTAACAGCATCCGTTATACCGTGATCAGTAAAACGATCAAAGCCTTCATAAATTTTGTCCATGCGTTTGCCGCCTGCAGTCATTTTATTGACCCTCCACGGTAATACCCATTGACCTTGCCGAGCCTGCTAATATTTTACAAGCCGATTCAATATCATTTGAATTTAAATCACCCTTTTTTTGTTCTGCAATCTCACGCAACTGTTCCATAGTAACAGAACCAGCCATTTCGAGACCCGGTGTCTTTGATCCACTAGTTAATTTGGCTGCCTTTTTTATAAAGTAACTTGCAGGCGGAGACTTTTGTTCAAATATAAATGTTTTATCAGAAAAAACAGTTATTTTCACGGGGATGGGCATCCCCTGTTCCATGCTTTGTGTGGCCGCATTAAATGCTTTACAAAATTCCATGATATTCACACCAGCCTGGCCCAACGCCGGACCCACAGGAGGCGAAGGGTTTGCCTGGCCAGCGGGAATATGAAGCTTAATATAGCTTTCAATATTTTTTGCCATTTAATACCTCAGTTTCTATAGTTTATTGAAGCCAGCAATTTAGCCTCAACTGGGCTGCGCGGTACGGCTATGGCTAGCCTCCCGCGCAAATCGAACGTATTATTTTACAACTTCTCAACTTGCGAGTACTCCAACTCGACCGGTGTCGAACGACCAAATATCGAAACTGACACCTTAAGTCTAGCTTTTTCTTCATCTACGTCTTCAACCATACCATTAAAAGAAGCAAATGGTCCATCACTAACAAGTACTTGTTCGCCAATATCAAAAGTTACAGAAGGCTTTGGCCGTTCGATTCCTTCTTCAACTTGATGAATAATCCGATTAGCTTCCGCTTCACTGATTGGTGTCGGCCTGTCACGAGGACCCAAAAAACCAGTAACTTTAGCAGTATTCATTATAAGATGCCAACTCTCATCAGACATTTCCATTTTAACCAATACATAACCAGGGAAAAATTTACGCTCAGCGTTAACTTTTTCACCTCGACGCATCTCAACAACCTCTTCCATTGGCACCAAAACCTTCTCGATTTCCTCAGCAAGATGCGACTGCAAGGCCTGTTCCTCAATCTTATCGGCCACCTGACGCTCAAAACCTGAATACACGTGAATGACATACCAGCGATGAGCCATATAATTAGCCTCCCAAACCGAATACGAGCTTTACACCTGTGGACAATAGTTGATCAACAACAAAGAAAAATAAGGCTGCTAGGATCACCATAACAAAAACCATAACAGTAGATATTAAAGTTTCTTTGCGAGTTGGCCAAGTAACTTTAGAAGTTTCCTGACGGACCTGTCGAAAAAATTGAAAAGGACTTAATTTAGCCATTCTATCGATCTATTCCATTGCTCTATAATTCTCGGTTAACCTGAACTTATCGTTTAGCTGGCAGGGGCAGAAGGATTTGAACCCTCGACCTACGGTTTTGGAGACCGTCGCTCTACCAACTGAGCTATACCCCTAATCTCTTATTCAATAATATCTGCAACCACACCTGCGCCAACTGTTCGACCGCC
>CAZXGI010000100.1:0-7509 GCA_964639965.1 uncultured Rhodospirillaceae bacterium | reverse complement strand
GGCGTTGTCCATCGTCTATCCACGAAGAACGGTTTTGTCGCATGCTATGAAGACGGCAAGTGCACTGCCGGACAATTTCTAATTTGTGATAAATGTGACAGCGTTAAAGAGATAGACAGCGAACAGTTAGACCGCGAAATTAAAAATTCAGCTCAAGAACAAAACTTCTCAATCGTTAGCAAAAACGTTGAAGTACTGGGTTTTTGCGATAACTGCAGATAAATTTTAATTAACTATAGTATAAGGAAATAACTTCATAATGAAAAGAATATGGATAAAAAATATATGTGCTCTAACTATGGGTCTGTTAATCTCATGTTATCTAGGCGTTAATTTAAGCCAGGCATCTGAAAAACATGAAAAAGAACATGGGCATGAAAAAGAACATAGGCATGAAAAAAGACAGCTTGAGAGCCATGAACATGGAGTAAGTTCATTAAAAATGGCCTTAGAGGGTCAAATCCTGGAAATGGAACTCGAGTCTCCCGCTAATGATATTGTAGGTTTTGAACACGCCCCTGAAAATAAAAGTCAAAAAGCAGCAATTGCGAAAGCCCTATCTCTATTAAAATCTAAGCCAGGAGTTTTCAAAACACCCCCAACTGCTAACTGTAAGATTGAAGATGTGTCGGGTAAATTCGAAGTAGAAAAAGACCACGCCGGTTTTCATATTACCTGGAAAATTAAATGTCTGAACCCTAAGGAAATTAAAAGTCTCGAAACTAATTTTTTCCAAAAGTTTCCAAAGGCAAAGGAGATAGAGGTTGAAATAATTTCAGCTTTTGGCCAAAAAGCAATCGAATGGGAGAATGGCACAAAAAAAATAAAGCTGCCAGCTTTATCAAAATAAAGTATCGTAATGAATGCAAAATAATATAGCAGCCATCGAGTTGTCAGATATTGACTTCTGCTGGGGGTCAGCGAGAAACGATTTTCGAATACAAGTCAAAGATTTTCAACTTGAGAAAAGCGAAAGCGTCATCCTCGTAGGCCCCTCTGGTGGAGGTAAGTCCACCTTGCTTAGCTTAATTTGCGGAATTGTGAAACCACAAAACGGCATTATAAAAATTTTAGGGAAAGACTTTCAAAAAATGTCTAACCCGGAAAAGGATAGCTTTAGAGCAGATAACATAGGAATTATATTTCAACAGTTTAATCTGCTGCCTTATCTATCAGCACTAGATAATGTTCTTCTTCCCCTTGAGTTTTCTTTTTCTCGAAAAGAAACCTCGGGGAAAATAACAGAAAAATACAAAGCTGAAGCAAATCGCCTTTTGAAGAGCTTAAGTATCACACCTGGCACTTTGGGCAAACAAAAAGCTGCTAAGCTATCAATAGGTCAACAGCAGCGAGTAGCCGCTGCGCGGGCCTTCATTGGCTCTCCCGAATTAATAATTGCCGACGAGCCAACATCTTCTTTGGATGAAGATAGTCAAGACGAATTTCTAGAACAGTTATTTACGAGGAAAAATGCAACGGGAGCATCACTTTTAATGGTTAGCCATAATCATCGAATAGCAAAACGGTTTGATCGATTAGTTGAACTCAAAAATATTTGTGATGTTTCTCCAAACAAAGAGAAAGTTGAATGATTATACTGCGCCTAGCATGGGAAAGTATAATGAACAGAAAGTTCACGACTATACTGACCATTCTATCTATTGCGGTTTCTACATTACTACTTCTCGGCGTGGACAAAACAAGAAAATCAGCGCGCGCGAGTTTCATTAATACCATTTCAGGAACAGATTTAGTCGTTGGGGCACGCACTGGCGGCGTACAATTATTACTGTATTCAGTTTTTCACATTGGTGACGCAACAGCAAATGTTACCTGGAAAACGGTAATGGACATTAAAAAGCGGCGAGAGGTAAAATGGATTGTTCCAATTGCTCTTGGAGACTCCCACAGAGGTTACAGAGTAGTTGGAACAAGCAGAGAATATTTTGAAAAATTTAAATATCGCCGAAACATACCTCTTAGGTTTACTGAAGGGAAAAAATTCTCTGATTTATTCGATACTGTTCTCGGAGCGGATGTCGCACATTCATTGAATTATAAAATTGGTGATAAAATTGTACTTGCACATGGCACTGGCCCCGTAAGTATAGGCCAAGATCACGGTGACACACCTTTCCAGGTATCAGGTATTCTTGAATACACAGGAACGCCTGTTGATAGGGCTGTTCACGTCAGCATGGAAGCTATCGAGGCAATTCATGTTGGATGGGAAACGGGCTCCTTTTCTGATAAGGATAACAAAAAATCTCCAGAGATTTTGCGTAAAATGAACCTCAGCCCGAAAGCGGTCACGGCGTTGTACGTCGGCCTTAAATCCAGAATGTCGACGTTCTCATTGCAAAGATGGATTAATACTTATCTGCAAGAGCCTATTACTGCGATATTACCCGGCGTCATTTTCGGACAACTATGGTCAATGATAGGAAATGTGGAAAAAACATTACTTATTATCTCAACTATGGTTGTATTTACTGCCATACTTGGGATGATTATTTCCATACTTGCTTCTTTAAATGAACGTCGACGGGAGATGGCAATTTTGCGCGCAATTGGTGCTAAACCAATTCAGGTATTCATCTTATTTAGTGCGGAAGCGACTACAATCGCATTTCTAGGGGTGCTAATAGGCTTTTTATGCCTTTATGGAACTCTTTTTCTCATCCAGCCACATATTGAGAACCTCACAGGTCTTTATATGGAGATCACAGCACCCCAATGGAATGAGATAATACTCATGATCTCAATAGTGGTTGGTGCATTTCTCGCAGGCATCGTGCCAGCATTGCGAGCATACAGGACATCACTTTCAGATGGGCTGATGATACGAGGTTAAAGTTATGAATAATCGTTTATTTAAAAGTTTACTAATATTTTTTATATTTGGTTTAAGTAATACTGTTTTAGCTGAGCCCAAAGTAATTGAATGGGAAGACTTATCTCCAGCGAAAGGGCGTGGGGTTAAATTAAAACTTGATACAAAAGCACCGGTCAAAGGTACACCGGATATATCAGAATTTGATGGATCCAAAGAACAACTAGATAATTTTCTTGACGACATGAAGTTTATGAAGGAGATGCAAGGCGACAGCGGATACATCAATATTGATTTAAATAATAAAGAAATAAAGATTGCCGGCTATATCTCACCAATCGCTTTTGATGGAGATAATGTGACAGAATTTCTATTTGTTCCCTATCGAGGAGCCTGCATTCACGTACCTCCGCCACCCGCAAATCAGATAATTTATGTTAAATCAGCCAAAGGTCTAAAAGCTGATAAAATTTGGGCTCCGCAATGGATTACTGGCATCCTCCTTGCTAATTCTGTTTCTACGATTGTAGCTGACGTAGGATATTCAATTCAGAATGCGTCCGTGACACCATATAGAACCAGCATAAATTTATTTGATTTTATAAAATAAAGTCACTTTCCTATAATTTTTATTTTTACAAATAGAAAAGAAGATGGCGACCTCGACGACACTCGACCTGGAAATTAATTTCATTACATTTGAACTAAACTATTGTATGCTTACTAAAACTTAAGATCAAAACTGACATTAGAAAATCATATCAATTATTCTACGTAGTCCGCAGTTATATTATCAATAAGAATCTGGAGAAAAACATGCCGATTAAGATATGTCCATTAAAAATTCCTATTATTTGTTTATTTATAATTATATTCTACATCAATAATGCCCTAGCGGTTTCATTCAAAGCTTATGATGAAGCGGTATCAGCCGGCAAAAAAATCACAATTGAAGGAGCGATGCAAGGTGATGGAAAGAAACTAGACGCGTTATTATTTTCTCCCTCAAAACCAGGCCCTTATCCCGCAATTGTTGCTCTGCATGGTGCCGGTGGAATTTTTCCTTATCAGCTTTGGTGGGCTCGAGATTTGTCGAAGAAGGGATACACTGTTCTTTTTATTGATCACTACTGTACACGCGGTCATCTGTGTGAACACGCCACCGACGATAGCGATAGCAATCGAGGCAATATAATGAGAAACTGGCAACAAGTAAGTCCAAGACAAAGAGCTATGGATGCTGCAGCGGGATACATCTGGCTTTCAAAACAAAATAATATTAAGAAAGACAAAATAGGTATGATTGGTTGGTCTTGGGGAGCATCAGCGGCTCTTTTTGTTCACAAGGTATCAAGAAGATTGTCTTTGCCAAATGGAGGCTTTAAAGCAACAATCGCGTTTTATCCAAATCTGAAATATGTTATCGATAAACCTCAATGGAAGCGTACTGGGCCAATCGAACAACCAATACTGATTTTGTATGGAAAAGAAGATATCTTAGAATCTGATGAAGCATACAACGATCTTAAATCTTCTGGTTTTCCTGCACCCATCAAAGTTATTGGTTTTAAAGACGCTTATAGAAAATTCGATGAATTGGGCGACTATCGGGAAAAATTTCACCCCTCCATCGGAAAATTTCCTAAGGCATTCAATAAAAAGGCTTTTGAACGATCAGTATTGGAAGTGACTAACTTTATGAACCAATATTTGAATTAACCTAAATTATGAAAGTCACCGCCTACGCGGCTACAATCGGCCACTCTGTTTGGTTTAGTCATGATCTCGGCGAAAGTTGGGACCGTGCCTTCACGCCGACCGGTGGGATTTACAATGAATCCCGCTGCTGGTCGATAAGCGTCCATCCTAAGCGACCTGGCGAAGTGTTGTCCGGTACGGATCTAGGAGTCTATCGCTGGTCGCCAAGCGATGACCGCTGGAACTATGTGCCGTCGCCGATGGATGGGCTGCATATTCAGCAACTCACGCAAGCGCCACATGATCCCGACATTATTTTTGCGGGCACTCGACCGGCAGAGATCTTTAGATCACTTAATGGCGGGTTAAGTTGGACCCGATGTGATCTCGGTAACAATAAGGAATGCGTTTTTATCAACACACCTCGGATCACTTCTATTCAATTTGATCCAATCGATAAGGAAACTGTCTGGGCGACCATCGAAATCGACGGCGTTTTTAAATCCTCCGATCTCGGTAAAACATGGGAAAAACACAACAATGGATTGATCTCGGATGATACCCACAATCTGGTGTTTTTCGATGAGGCAGAGGGTGGTCGTAAGATATGGTGCTCTACAGAAGAGGGACTGCACCGCAGCACAGACAACGGTGCCAGCTGGGCCCACCATGAAATTCCTCAGGCACCTTGGCTTTATATGCGCTGTATTAAACGCCGGGCAGACCATTCGGGTGTGATGTTTTTATCTGTCGGTGATAAACCATCGGGTGAGACAGGCATGTTGTTGCGCAGCAATGATTACGGTGAAACCTGGGAAGATGCCGGGTTGCCAGGTCACGTCAATAGCACGATCTGGTGGATCGCCACCAATCCAGCAGATCCTAATCTCATTTTCTGCCATACCATATTGGGCCAGGTATTTCGCTCGACCAACGGCGGCGAGAATTGGAAAAAAATGAAGCGCGAATTGGGTGAGATTAGGATGATTGCCTGGCAACCTGCACCCGCTGAATAATTTAGGGAGGTTTACGATGCCACATAAAATTGAAGTGCCGAATTACGTCATTGAAAGAATTATGGCGAAACGGGGAAAATTGTATGTCTTTGATAAATTCGATCCCACAAAAACCGCGTTGGTCGTCATCGATATGCAGAACTTTTTCGTTGCCGAAGTTGAGACGGCCATCAGCATTTGCCCTAACATTAACCACTTAGCCGATGCCGTGCGGAGCAAAGGCGGGGTTGTCGCTTGGGTGCAATTGACCGTCGCTAACGAAATAGACGGCCCAAGCAATTGGCCAATTTACCATGATTATTTTTTTACGTCAGAAAAAATGAAGGCACATAAGAACGGTTTGACCAACGGCAGCGAAGGCCACGCAATGTTCGCCGACTTAGTTATTAAAGACGAAGATATCGTCACACTCAAAAATCGCTTCAGCGCGTTCATTCAGGGTTCATCCAATCTGCACGCCCAACTAAAGGAGAAAGGTATTCAAAACCTTTTCGTCGCGGGTACCGCCACTAATTTCTGTTGTGAAACCACGGCCCGCGACGCCATGATGATGGGGTATCGGACCGTGATGGTATCAGATGCGAATGCCGCCCGTTATGATGAAGATCATTTGGCCGGCCTCACCACAATCTGGCAAAGCTTTGGTGATGTCCGAACAGTCGATGACTGTATAAACACCCTGTTGGCGGAATAAGCATCGATGGCAAGCAGCTTTATATATCGTCCACATGTCCACAACCTCGACAATGTTTCGACACCGGATGTATTGCTTGATCATCTGTTAATTTTGAAAGGGGAAGAAACCGCGGCGACACCCATCGACCGCCTCACGACAAATGTAGAAATTCAAGTAGTTGGTGGCAATACGCAGCCAGATGCGGCGTTTACTTTAATCGGTGCCGGAGCAGGAACTCTGCTCAGTGTCGCTTCCAACCATGGCAACCAGTATGAACCTATTAATCGATTATCATCGATAAAGCCGATAAGCCGCCAAGCTTGGCGAATGAACGATATTGGTGACAATGTCGCAAATTTGGTTTTGAGGAGTTTTGCAATCAACCTGAAAGGCGAAGAATTGATTCAAGAAGGCATTGTAGGTGAAGTTTTTGGGACAATCAGTAATGATGTACCGCTTGGCAATATCCAAATACTGACCGGTCTGAATTTGAACAAAAAATTCCATTGTGACAATTTTAGAGTAGAGATTGAAGATCCTATCCTTTCACGGAAACTCACCTTACAGTATCGGGTGCAAGAAATCTAAATTCAGGAGAACACAATGAGTAGCACTGGCATTCCATTTTTTCACGCCGACCACGTCGGCAGTCTTTTGCGACCGCAAAGCCTGCTCGAAGCCCGACTCAAATGGAAAGCCGGCGAAATCAGCCACAATGAATTGCAAAGACTGGAAGATGACGCCATTCGAGAGGCCGTTAAAATTCAAGAAAATGTGGGACTGAATGTTATAACTGATGGTGAATTTCGCAGAGAAAACTGGTGGATCGATTTTATCCGGCAAATCAACGGCATTAAAATTACTGAACCCGATATCGGCGCAGAATTTAAGACCGGTGATAACAAAGGCTCAGGTTACGTGCCATTGATCGTTGAAACCACTAATAAAATTCATCACGACAGAATTTTGATGGCACGGGATTACACAACTCTCTCCGATTTTACGTCAAAAACGCCCAAAATAACTATTCCTTCGCCGACACGCATTCACTTTCATAGTGGTCGCCAAAAAATCAGCACCTTGGCCTATCCGGAAATGTCGCAATTCTGGAACGATGTGGTTAAATTTTATCAAGATGAAATTGCCGGACTTGAAAAGCTGGGCTGCCGATACATTCAGATTGATGATCCGGTGTTAACCTATTTCTTGGATGATCGCACCTGCGATAATCTTCGCGATATTGGCGAGGTCCCGGATCAGTTAATTCATACCTATGCGGATGTGCT
>CAZXGI010000099.1:0-7837 GCA_964639965.1 uncultured Rhodospirillaceae bacterium | reverse complement strand
AGCGTATTCAAAATCTTCTCTATATTGAGGGTTATACCATCAAGGGTGTACAAAAGATTCTAAGAAGTGAAATTGATAAGAATAATTTTGATAAATCTAATATGAAGCAGGAAGACAGGATCTTACTTAATTCGATATTAATTGAATTAAATTCAATTAAACAGTTATTAACTTGAATCTTAATTATCTGAATTTGCTTATTATTTTGCTAAAACAAATATGTCGGAGCGTGGCGCAGCCTGGTAGCGCACTTCGCTGGGGGTGAAGGGGTCGTAGGTTCGAATCCTATCGCTCCGACCATATTTATAAAACGATCGTTGATCTTTGATACTGATAAGAATTTTGCTTACCAAGAAATTTCAGTAAAGTCTGGTTTTTGAATTACAGATCGATTGGATTATAAATGTAGCTTTTTGGTTATGAAATTCTAAAGGTTATTCGGCAAACCTGTGTTTAGGCTTTTAGTCAAAAATTTGATTGCCTTATTATATCAATACCATTTATCGATTATAAAATTAATAAAAGTGGACCATTGAAATCTTAATCAGGCGACAATTATTAAATTGTCAACATCCCGATTTTCCCAAAATCGCTTAGCCATCGCTGTTGATTCTTGATGGCCATTGGCTTTCCCTAGAGTGTCGAGTGCAATTGCAGTGGTTCCAATAATAGCGCCTATTGCGTATTCATCTTTATCAATACCAGACCAAACCATTTTAAGTCTGTTTGGGTCGATATTTTGGTCAAAAGGTTGTCTTGGTTCTGCCAGGTTTGGTGGCCATAAAAATGTATCTAAAATTCCTTTATGTACCGTCGAAACTTCGGTTGGTTTGTTCGGGCGACATTCGATTTCCCCACCTTCACCGCGAAAGACGGCCATGTGGGGTTGGTTTAATAGTTGTGCCGCTCGTTGGTGTGTGTGCATGAAGCTTCGATGAAAAATTCCTTGCAGTAAGCATGGAGCATTAAAAGGATTAATTAATCTGGCAATGGTGTGAACGGGGGAACGTAATCCAAGAATTGATTTTAGTTCCATAAGTTCTTTTAATTTCGGTGAAATATTTTCGAGGGGTAGGTAAGAGAATTTGTTATTTTTGATCATTTCTGCAGCATCGACCAATGATCTGGCAATTGGTAAACCGAGTGTTTCTAATGCTTCACGCGTATAAATACGGCCTGTTGTGTGACCATCAACCCCATGCATGAAAATATTAGTTCCATTTTGGCTAAGCAGTAAAGCTGAGAGCAAAAACCATGGCAGTTGTCGCCGCTTACCAGCATATGATGACCAGTCAAGATCTACTTGTAGCGGAATACTTGGCAATTCAAGTGAGGAACGAACACTTTTAACAAAACCAGCGATTTCATCAGCTGTTTCTTCTTTAAAACGAAGTAACATGAGAAATGCTCCTAGCTGTTCTGGGTGAATTTTTCCAGCTAAAATCATATCCATCGCGGTTTTTGACTCTTCTAGAGTAAGTGGGCGTGATTTGGTTTTTCCTCTAGCTAGTATTCTTATAAATTGTGTAAATGAATGTTCTATTTCTTCTACCAATAGCGTTAATCCAATTCTGTTTTATATATGGTTTAAGAGATCAAATTAAATAAAATTAAAGCCAACCAAGAGTTTTACAATTTCCAGCTATAATCATTAAACATGTAATTATATGTAATGCTATCCAAAACGTTCGCATTGCTAGTGCTCGTTTTACTTCGATTTGTGTTATAGGCAAAAAAGTAGGCTTATCGTCATCAGTGTCACCTATAGGTATTCCGACGGTTCGTCCCCACATTCGTAAGAACTTTCTTTGTCCAGTCATAAAGTTATTCTCCTAGTATTATTTTAGATATTTTTTAATAATTCAATTAATTTTATTTTTTGTATATTAACCGATATTTATTTCTGATTGGTTTAAAACCGCTATGCAAAATTTGGTTCTGACGTGTTATATAATAAACATATTTAACTATGAAAATTTACTTTTTAAATTTGTAGTTCTTGGCGAGACAGTGGTTCAAAATAGTAAAAATCAAAATGAGAATCTCATGAAAAAAACTGAAATTTATAAATCTGATGATTTGTTGGATGGAGATGCTAAGGGATTAGTAACAACTGTTGGGGGAATGCAACGTAATATATTCTTAGCGCGAAAAGGAGGAAAAATTTTTGCCTTTCTAAATTGGTGCCCACATAATCAGGTGTTGATAGACCAAATACCTAATAAATTTTTTAATGCTGAGAAAACTTATATTCAATGTTCAAAACATGGTGCTTTGTTTCAAATTGAAGATGGTCTGTGTGTTGAGGGCCCATGTGAAGGTGAACATTTAAAATCTTTAAATATTGAGGTTGAAAACGGAATAATTTTTCTGGTTGAATAATCCTATTTTTTATTCGCGCTGTATATCAAAATGAATAGTTTGATTATCCGTTTTGCATTAATGCTCTACGCCCAGATTCAGTCAATTTACATACTAACCAATCAGGTTTGATAGGATTGTTAAACCATGGTTCTGCCCAACCCTGTTTCAAACATGAATTGATAGTTCGAGAGCTTATTTTTTGTCCGTCATCATCAAACAGAGGAAGCTTTCCTCCAGCTTGATCTATACCTCGTCGCAACCATTTTATTTGAGCGTTGGATGGTCGAATAACCGTATCTTCCTCAGAATTCCCTTGCGTTTTGACATCCACTGCGTTCCCTCCTTTGAACGTTTATAAAATTTTTATCATATTAGATTAGAATACTAAATACTCCAAATTGGTTATGAGGAAATCTTATATTGACCACGAAGTATAAAGTAAAATTTCTTTATCTCACTGCAAGTTCGACTAGAGAAGCGGAGACTATATCTACTAAATTAGTTGACGAAGAACTTGTTGCATGTGCAAATATTCTAGGTGAAGTAACGGCTATACATAAATGGGGTGGTAAATTAATCAAGGAAAAGGAGACCGTTCTTATACTTAAAACCTCAGCGAAATTGGTTGAGCAAACCTTGAAAAGAATTTCTGAGTTGCATAGTTATGAATGCCCCGCTGCTGTAGTTCTTGATATACAAGGAGGAAATATTGATTTTTTGGCTTGGATTAACGAAGTCACTGACCAGAATTTTAGGGATTAAAAATGTTATTGTTTCATTTAGGTGACAGCATTATGTCTGCGAATTAAATTTGAACGGTAGCTATAGCTTGAGCCGCTATTCCTTCTTCTCTACCGGTAAAACCAAGTTGTTCCGTAGTCGTGGCTTTAATATTAACTTTACCGAAAGTAATTTCTAGAATTTTTGATATATTTTCCTTCATTTCATTTCTATATTGATCAATTTTAGGTTTCTCGCAGATAATTGTCAGGTCTATATTTATAATTTCCCCATTATATTTTTTAACCTCATTGCCGGCATATTTTAAGAAAATATCTGAATCACAATTTTTCCATTGAGGGTCAGACGGAGGAAATGTTTGGCCTATATCACCTGCCCCAATAGCCCCAAGAAGAGCATCCGTTATTGCATGCATTGCAACGTCTGCATCGGAGTGTCCTTTTAGGGATTTATTGAAAGGAATTTGAATCCCACATAGTTTCATTGATTTTCCAGGTTTGAAGCTATGAACATCAGTCCCGATGCCAACGCGAGTGATTTTGGGAATATCGTTTAAATGATCATGTTTCTTAGCCATTATTAAATCTTGGGCTGTTGTTATTTTAAAGTTTTCAATTGAGCCT
Organism: uncultured Rhodospirillaceae bacterium; assembly: GCA_964639965.1. GTDB lineage: Bacteria > Pseudomonadota > Alphaproteobacteria > Rhodospirillales > UBA2165 > TMED23. Next base: position 4,109 of record CAZXGI010000099.1, on the reverse strand, counting down.
TCTATAACTTTAACCTTAATACCATTAGCTTCAGCAATTGCAGCATCATCGGTTAGAGTGAGGCCTGCCGCCGCCTTGTGGGCTGTTACAATGGTTTTGTAGTTAAACCCCTGGGGGGTTTGAGTTTGCCATAAATCTTTTCGGTCAATTGAGTTTATAATTACGTTATTTTTGACGTGTTTAAGGCTATCGCTAACCATAATCGCTGGAATTACGGCTAAATCCTGGTCTTTTAGGCAAGTATATAACTCATCGATAATATCACCAGTAATAAATGGGCGCACAGCATCATGTATAAGAACATATTTTGGATTAATCTTTTTCAAACTTTCAAGGCCAAGACGAACTGAATCTTGCCGTTCGTCGCCTCCAAATACCGGTTCTAGTAACTTCATACCTTTGGTCGCTTCTTCATATAAGCCTACGTCATCAGGATGAATTACAACCCTTATATATTTAATTTGGGGATGGGATTCGATAATTTTCAAGCTTCGGGTGAGTAAACTTACTCCATTTAATTTAACGTATTGTTTTGGTGATTCACCTCCAAATCTTTTTCCTCGACCAGCGCCAACCACCAAGGCAACGCATTCAGATTCTACTTTTGCTGATTTATTCATCAGTTTGACTATTCCAATATAGAGAGTTTGATATTAATTATAATTATAAGCTAGAATAGAAGATAGATTTTGCAAGTGTTTTACGAGAACAACGAATCACGGTAGTTCAACATTATGAATACTAATTTACTTCAGATAACTGCATTTGTAACTCTAATTCCACCATGTTTACTTTATCTTAGGAGCGAGCCAAAAAAGGATTCTGTTTTTTGGTCGGTAATTATTGTAGCTTTGATAGGACCATTGCTATGGGTTTATGTGCAACAATCAGATGGCTGGCGGACTGGGCTTTCCGCTGCTTTATGGCTGACTATTTTAGTTTGTATAATAATATATGTTATTGTTGCAAATGTTAGTTTGGAGGCGTGGCGGTTAGTTTCTATATTGTTTCCCTATCTTTCGTTACTTGGGATAATGGCTATTATTTGGGGCCACATTCCCGAAAAACCTTTTGAGGGTAATATTCCAATAGCATGGATTGGAACCCACATAGTAGTTTCTATCGGAACCTATGGATTACTGACAATAGCTGCCTTAGCGGCATTCGCAGCTATGCTAAAAGAGCGGAATTTAAAAACTAATAAAATAACTAAATTAACCAGCCAACTACCTTCTATTGCTGCAAGTGAAAAACTATTAGTAATTTTGCTGATAACTAGTCTGGTTGTTCTGAGCATTGGATTAATTACTGGGATTGCATCTCTATATATATCAACTGGAAATTTTCTAGCCGTCAATCACAAAATAATTTTAACGTTTGGCGTTTTTGTAATTGTTATTTGTATAATATTTGTACATTTTTTGTCAGGAATACGAGGACGGTTGGCTATGAGATCTGTTTTATTAGCATATTTATTACTTACGCTTGGCTATCCAGGTGTAAAATTTGTAAAAGATATTTTGCTTCCTTCTTAGGCAAATTTTCAATTTTTATTATTAATTTATCATTTTCATTTGCATTTTATTCTTTTTTGCCTAATAAATATGCAAAAATTAGGATCCATTTCATGCAAATTAGGGTAGGCTCAATTGAGCTTGATAATAACGTTTTTCTTGCTCCGATGTCCGGTGTTTCCGATATGCCTTATCGACGATTAGCTAAGAGAAATGGAGCTGCCTTGGTTTTCTCCGAGATGATTGCTAGTCAAGCTATGGTTTATGCTAACAAAAAGACTATAAAAATGGCTAGTAATTGTGCTGAAGAATTCCCAATGGCCATTCAATTGGCTGGTTGTGAACCAGAATTAATGGCAGAAGCAGCAAAAATAAATGAAGCTCGCGGGGCGGCAATAATTGATATCAATATGGGATGTCCAGTAAAAAAAGTTACGAAAGGACATGCTGGCTCTGCTCTCATGAAAGATGAAAAACTTGCAGGTCAAATAATTGATTCTGTTGTCAAATCTGTAAAAATACCTGTGACGCTGAAAATGCGAACAGGTTGGGATGAAAATACAAAAAATGCTCCTATATTAGCTAAATTAGCAGAAAATTCTGGCATTCAGATGATAACAATTCATGGTAGGACACGGAATCAATTATATCGTGGTAAGGCTGATTGGGGATTCATCCGTAACGTAAAAAACGCTGTTTCTATTCCAGTCATAGGTAACGGTGATGTGGTAGAAGTGGAGGATGCAGCACGACTATTAGAACAATCCGGGGCTGATGGAGTTATGATAGGCAGAGGAACATATGGTCGCCCCTGGTTTATTGGGCAGGTGAATCAGTTTTTGAAAACAGGCCAATATACAGACAAACCCAGTGTTTCAATTCAATATAAAATAGTAACCGGTCACTTTAGAGATTTAATTGTGCATTATGGGCGAGAACGAGGTCTGCGGGTCGCGAGAAAGCATATAGCATGGTATACAAAGGGCCTCGGAGGTTCCGCTAGTTTTAGAGATACTTTTAATCGAATATCTAACATCACTCAGGCTAAACTTGCACTAGATAATTTTTATTTACCACTAATTGATCAAGATGCGTCTTAGTTCTGCAGAAGAAGATAAGGCTAAATCGGATTTTGATGGTGATCTGGAAATCAAAAGTGAGAGTATTTTAAACAGCCTTGATTCAAGCGTCATAGTAATTGATGACAGTTCTATTATTACCTACTTAAATAACTCAGCTGAACAATTTTTTGCAGGCAGCCAAGCACAACTGAAAGGGCAAGATATTGCTCAATTATTGCCGATTGATAGCCCTCTTATGTCACTAATAAAAAAGGTTCAAGCAGGGGCTAGTGGAGTTTCTGATTATGGTCTTTTACTTGATACACCAAGAATAATGAAACAATTGATAAACGTTCAAGTTACACCGATGCTAGATAATCCTGGTTTTGCTATTTTAAATATTTTTGAACGTTCTATGGCTGACAAAATTGATCGCCAACTTACGCACCGTAATGCTGCCAGATCAATTTCCGCAATGTCTGCAATGTTAGCCCATGAAGTTAAAAACCCGCTATCGGGCATCAGAGGTGCTGCGCAATTATTGGAACAAGAAACTGCTGGCAATGAACGGGAATTAACCCAGCTCATTTGTGATGAAACAGATCGGATTTGCGAACTTGTTGATAGAATGGAAATTTTTTCGGATCAACGGCCTCTTGAACGAAAACCTGTAAATGCACACAAAGTTTTAGAGCGAGTGCGGCAGATAGCAAAAAGTGGCTTTGCAAGCGGTATAAGGATAATTGAAAAATATGATCCTTCTTTGCCTCCCATAAATGGGAACCACGATCAATTAGTTCAAATATTTTTGAATTTGATAAAAAATGCTGCGGAAGCAATTAATCATAAGGAAGGTGAAATTATTTTACAAACCTCTTACCAGCATAGTGTTTACTTTGCATTGCCGGGTAGGGGATCCCGGACGCATTTACCCTTGATTGTTAGTGTACATGATAATGGAATTGGCATACCCATTGAGCTTCAAGATCATTTATTTGATGCTTTTGTGACCTCTAAGTCGAATGGAACAGGGCTCGGTCTAGCTGTGGTGGCTAAAATGATTGATGACCATGGAGGTGTAATTGAATTTGACAGTCATCCAGGAGAAACAATATTTCGTGTCATTCTACCTATGGTGGCAAACGTGGACGAAATGGATTAAGTAAGGGGTATTTTATTTGGTTAATTCAACAATTTTAATAGCCGATGATGATACAGCAATTCGGACAGTTTTAAATCAAGCGTTAGGTAGAGTTGGTTATGATGTACTTGCAACGAGCAATGCCGCTTCATTGTGGAAATGGGTAAGTGAGGGGAAGGGAAACGTAGTCATAACAGATGTTGTTATGCCGGATGAGAATGGCTTAGACCTCCTTCCACGAATAAAAAAACGCCGACCAGATTTACAAGTAATTGTTATGAGTGCTCAAAACACATTAATGACAGCGGTTAACGCAACTAAGCAAGGAGCATTTGAATATCTTCCAAAACCATTTGATTTAAACGAACTTTTGAATGTTGTCGAAAGAGCACT
>CAZXGI010000098.1:3368-8145 GCA_964639965.1 uncultured Rhodospirillaceae bacterium | reverse complement strand
TTTTGTACACCCTTGATGGTATAACCCTCAATATAGAGAAGATTTTGAATACGCTTAAGTAAAAGCATATCTTCAGGCCGATAATATCGACGACGCCCACCCCGTTTCATTGGTTTAACTTGACTAAACTTACTCTCCCAAAAACGCAGCACATGTTGTGGTAAGTTCAATTCCTTTGAAACTTCGCTTATAGTTCGAAAAGCAGAAGGGGATTTTAATTTCATTGTCTCGCCAAAAAATCATTCTTAAGTTAAGGTAATCAATCTTGGTCAAGTTTATCTGATCGGTCTCGGTCAGATGAAAGAGCAGCTATTCGGTTTTTCAATACCTGCGATGCACGGAAAACTATTACTTTGCGAGGCAGTATTGGAACTTCCTCACCAGTCTTTGGATTACGTCCTATACGCTCGGATTTACTCCGTATTGAAAAGCTTCCAAAAGAAGATAACTTGACGGATTCACCGTTAGCCAGCGTGCTACAAATTTTTTCAAGAACAGATTCAAATAAACCCGCAGATTCATTGCGTGACAAACCTACTTCTTGATATACAGCCTCACTAAGTTGAGATCGGGTAATTGTTTGTGGAGACATTATTCCCAGTTCCTATCAAATAGTTAATTCCATTCAGGACTTTAAGTTAGAAACGGACTGGAAGCAATAGATGAGATCAAATTTGAATTGTTGAATATTCAATTTAGTTTACCAACGAGCTAGAGCAGCTCCCCAAGTCAAACCACCTCCCATTGCTTCCATAAGTAAAAGATCACCTTTTTTAATTCGACCATCACGTACAGCAAAATCTAATGCTAAGGGAATTGAAGCTGCCGAAGTATTTGCATGATTTTGTACCGTTAAAATCACTTTATTTTTCGGCAAATTAAGTTTCTTAATTGTGCTATCAATAATTCGCTTATTTGCTTGGTGAGGCACGAGCCAATCAATATCATTATCTTCTAAGTTATTTGCTGCAAGGGCTTCATTTACGACAGAGGCTAAATTGGTCACAGCATGTCTAAAAACGTCTTTGCCTGACATAGTTATATAGCCGGTCGTTTGCGTAGTAGAAGGACCACCATCGCAATACAGGAGTTCTTCTAAATTACCGTCAGAATGGATATGGGTTGAAAGAATTCCATCATCTATTGGGGTTTTCTTCTCCACTTCAACCGCCTGCACCACAACAGCTCCTGCGCCGTCTCCAAATAACACACAGGTAGTGCGGTCTTTCCAGTTAAGGAGCCTAGATAAAGTATCGGCACCAATTACTAAAGCTGTTTTAAACTGTCCTGTTTTAATCATGCTATCGACAATTGACAAAGCATAAATAAAACCAGAACATACGGCCTGGACATCAAAAGCAGCCCCATGTTTGCATCCAAGGTTCTTTTGAATCTTAACTGCTGTAGCTGGAAATGTTCGATCAGGTGTTGTAGTGCCAACAACGATTAGATCTACATCTGTTCCATCAACTCCAGCATATAAAAGTGCACGTTCTGCAGCAATTAATGCAAGATCCGAAGTGTTTTCACCTGCTGCAGCAAAATGCCGCTGCTTTATGCCTGTCCTAGCAAATATCCATTCATCGGAAGTATCCACTGTTTTTGTAAGATCGGCATTGGTCACGATATGTTCAGGAAGGTATGAGCCACAACCCTTTAGCTTAGATATTATTTCCATTTAGGACCTTACCGAAACTGTATTCTGATTTGAAGATCTTTCAGCATCTTTAATAATAATACTTTCAAGGTCCTCTTTAATCACTGAGTTAAAATCCTTTTTTACAAGCTTAACGCCAGCCTGGATAGCATGAGAAAAACCAAGAGAATCTGTGCCTCCATGACTTTTTACACAAAGACCATTCAAACCAACGAGCATTGCTCCATTATATCGACGAGGATCAAAATGCGCACGGAATTTTTCTAATGCCGGTTTCGCAATTATTGCGCCAATTTTTGAAATAAAACTGCCCATTAGAAATTTTTTCAAAAAAAATGTTATTAGTTGAGCTGTACCCTCTGCTGTCTTCAAAGCTACATTGCCCGTGAAACCATCTGTAACAATTACATCAACGATGCCTTTCCCGATATCATCACCTTCAACAAACCCAAAAAATCTCCCTGGGAGGTTGGAATTTTGTAATATAGAAGCAGCCTCTTTAACAGAATCATTACCTTTAAGACCTTCTTCCCCAACATTCAAAATTCCAATTGAAGGTCGTTCAATATCTAATTTATATCTGGCGAATACTTCACCCATTACTGCAAATTGGACCAAATTTTCTGCATCGCAATCAATATTTGCTCCTAAGTCCAACATCACACAGTCACCTTTTTGGGTTGGTAAACTTGTCACAATCGCGGGGCGATCAATACCCGGTAATGTTTTAAGAACAATCGTTGCCATAGCCATTAAAGCGCCAGTGTTTCCTGCCGACACAATAGCGGAGGCCTCACCATCTTTAACCGCATTAATGGCCAAACGCATACTAGAGTTTTTGCCAGAACGAAGAGCAGTAGTTGGCTTATCATCCATAGTAACAATTTCCTCGGTATGGCGGATTTCGCAAGCTTGTTTGGCTAAAGGATTTTTATCTAATAATGGCTGCAATTTTTTTTCATCACCATACAAAAGAAAATGAATATTGGGCTCGTCATTACAAGAAAGCTCAATGCCGCCAACAATCATCTCAGGTGCATTATCTCCACCCATACCATCAATTGACACGGTAATTACATCAGTCAATAAGCTTACTTCCTACACTTGCTCGAAAATAGACGAGTGAGCTATTATTACAATATGAGCTATAATTACAATAATTGTATCGAGTTTACACCACAGAAGCTACTTCTGTAACCTCGCGGCCGTCATAGTATCCACACAAAGCACAAACATGATGCGGGCGCTTAATTTCTCCGCAATTTGAGCATTCCGTTTGTGCAGCAGCAGACAGTGAGTCATGTGATCGGCGCATATTACGCCGAGATTTAGAAATTTTACTCTTTGGAACAGCCATATTTGTTACCTCTGATTCAAAAATAAGTTGATCTACGACAATATGATCAAATTCACTGGGTGATTTGCGGTATTTAAATCAAATTAATTCTCTTGGCAAGATCAATAACAAATTAGCTTTAGCTGGGTCAGTACATCAATAGGTTTGTTTAGCTACATTATTTCATCTTCTCTAAAATTGAAAATGGATTATTGCTGTATTTATTGGTCGTATCGGGAAAACTAACATTTTTTACTGATTCAAAGTCAGCCTTCTGCTTACGCGGAAAAGGATCAATTTCAAGCCCCAGCTCTTCAGTTAACACAATTCCAGCGTCAAATTGACCATTAAGAATAAGTTCGGGAGGATCACTAGTGTTTACACCAAATTCGACAAGTTTTAGATCGCCTAAAAGTTGTGCCTCTGCGTATTTGCAATGATAATTACCTTGAACAACTGCTGAAACTGTTTCTAATGTAACAACGCATTGCTGAACTAATTCAGCCCTAAAATTAGCCTCAACCAGTACACTTGATTTAGTGCTTAACAGAGCGAGTTTAAGGCTAGCTTCAAAGCTTTTTAATTCAATCAAACCAAATCTTTTTGCTAGCCTGCGGCATTGAATTTTGCTTGCTATGATTTCCTTTCTATAAGGCTCTGTATCCATTTCGCTGAGTACAATAATACATGATAATTCCGGAGTTACATGTTCCCCGTTTATTAGGCTTTCTTTTGTGTTGTCCATAATATTTGCCTAAAACAACTAGTATTTATATATTACCGAACGAAATATTATTAGTAGCTATATCGACAAGACTCCAATTTTTCGAAGCTTCTACCTCTCTTTTCACATAATTTGTTACCGTTTTTAAGTGTTCTTCTTCAGGTTTTGCCTCGCAAAATAAATTTCGTTTTAAGCTAAGAGCTAATGTCGCATCATTTAAATCCGCAATTCCACTATCGTATGCTTTAATCCGCCCGTAAAAAGCTTTAGCCAATAATTTAACCTTTTTTCCGACGCGCAGGTCACCAACACCCATTTCACGCATATTCTTATCCATGTCTGAAAACATAATATCAAATAAGTCTTGGGAAAGCTTAACTCCATCAACACCAAATTCCTTCAAACGCCGCAATACTATAAACATATGAAGGGTAATTAAATCAAATCGTCCATTAACTGTATCAGGTACACCATAAAGTTTGTAAAAACTCTCAACTCGTGCTTGTGAAACTATATTGGTGTATAGAAGAAGTACCGAGTCATCACACACCCTAGAAAAAGGAAATTTAAATAATTTCATACAGTTGTCCAATGTTTGCGAATGTATTAGTTTATATGTAATACATAAAACGCAACTTACACAAACAATATTAGATTTTCAAATAATCTTGATATTTAATCTCTGATATAATTAATATACGTATAGCAAAATATAAATGATAGCTAATTGTGAGATTTATTAGAGAAATGAAAATAAAATACTTTTTATCAGTTAATTTTTATTTTTTCAGCATAAGTTATTTTACTTTTTTAATCCTGTTAACTTCTTGTACTGCAAGAATAGACACTCGAGGCAATCTCCCCAACCCCGATATGCTGGCTAATATTGAAGTTGGGCAGGTAAATAAACGAGAGGTTTTAGAATTAATTGGATCCCCGTCAACTACCGAGCCTTTTCAGGGTGAAAGCTGGTATTACATTAGTGAAAAAACAGAAACTAAAGCTTTTTTCGAACCAAAAATAACAAATCGAAAAGTCGTAATAATCCGTTTTAATAAAA
>CAZXGI010000098.1:0-3268 GCA_964639965.1 uncultured Rhodospirillaceae bacterium | reverse complement strand
GCCGCCAAAATAGCTAAAAGTAATATAGCAACTATATTCATAATTTTAATCAGCGGATTAACAGCTGGACCAGCGGTATCTTTGTAAGGATCTCCAACGGTATCGCCTGTAACAGCTGCATGATGAGCCTCAGATCCCTTACCACCGTGGTTTCCGTCTTCGACATATTTTTTTGCATTATCCCAAGCACCTCCGCCGGATGTCATAGACAACGCAACAAAAATACCTGTTACTATGACCCCCATCAAAGAGGCACCAAGTGCCGAAAATGCAGCCTCTTGACCGGCAATAGCATTAATTACGAAGTAGATCAAAAACGGCGCGGCGATTGGTAATATCGACGGAACAATCATTTCTTTAATGGCTGACTTTGTTAAAATATCAACACATCTGCCATACTCAGGTTTTGCGGTGCCTTTCATAATTCCTGGAATTTCTTTAAATTGCCTTCTGACTTCTTCAACAATTGAACCTCCTGCCCTTCCAACTGCCATCATACCCATTGCACCAAACAGATAAGGTATCATACCGCCAACAAAAAGCCCCACCACCACAAATGGGTCACTTAAAGCAAAACTAATATTTAATTTTGGAAATAAAAGTTCTAAATCTTGAGTAAAAGCTGCAAAAAGAACTAAAGCCGCCAAACCAGCAGAACCGATGGCATATCCTTTAGTAACGGCCTTTGTAGTATTACCCACTGCATCTAGTGCATCCGTTGTTTTGCGAACATCTTCTGGTAAATCAGACATTTCAGCAATTCCCCCCGCATTATCTGTAACAGGACCAAACGCATCAAGAGCTACAACCATTCCGGCTAAAGCTAACATAGAAGTAGCAGCAATCGCCAAACCAAATAGACCTGCAGTTAAATAGGCAATAATAATGCCTGCACAGATCACTATTACAGGTAGCGCAGTTGCTTCCATTGAAACTGCAAGGCCCTGTATGACGTTAGTGCCGTGGCCAGTCTCCGAAGCCTTTGCAATGCTTTTGACTGGGCGATATTCAGTGCCAGTATAGTATTCTGTAATCCACACAATAAATCCTGTAACAACTAACCCAACCATCGCTGAAACAAACAAATCAAGTCCCGTTATTATATGACCATTTGCAGTAAATTCCTGACTAAAACCAAATTGCCAATTTATAATAATCCCAATTAAGACGGCTGAAATTATTACACTAGCAAAAAAACCCTTATATAAAGCACCCATAATTGAACTGCTAGCGCCTAAGCGAACAAAGAACGTGGCAACAACACAACCAATAATACTTGCCCCGCCAATTAAAAGAGGTAAATTCATCATCGCTATTTGAGCTTTTCCCGTAAAAAATGATGCAGCTAACAGCATAGTAGCAACAACGGTAACAACGTACGTCTCAAATAAATCTGCAGCCATACCAGCACAATCGCCAACGTTGTCACCAACGTTGTCAGCAATCACCCCAGCGTTCCGCGGATCATCCTCGGGTATACCTGCCTCAATTTTTCCGACAAGATCGGATCCGACATCGGCACCTTTTGTAAATATACCTCCACCAAGACGCGCAAAAATTGAGATCAGCGATGCTCCAAAGGCTAATCCAACCAATGCTTCTAAAACGTGGCGCATACCTTCCTTACTAGAAGTATCGATAATTTCCTCAAGTATTAACCAATATCCCACAATACCAAGAAGTGCCAGGCCAGCAACTAGCATACCTGTCACAGCTCCAGATTTGAAAGCTATAGAGAGACCTTCTGCCAATCCTACCGAACGTGCAGCCTCTGCAGTTCTCACGTTGGCTCGAACCGAAACATTCATTCCTATATAACCTGCTATACCGGAAAAAATAGCACCAATGAAAAAACCAATAGCTGCCGTCCAGCCAAGTAATAAAGCTAGAATGATACCTATAACTACTCCAGCGATTGATATCGCCGAATATTGCCGATTGAGGTAAGCGCTTGCTCCTTCTTGAATTGCTGAAGCGATTTCTTGCATTTTTTCTGTACCAGCTGGAGCAGCAAGCACTGAACGGATGGCGTAAATTCCATAAAGAATTGCAATGATGCCAGATCCGACAATCAACAGTGAAACATTAGACATGTTGTAAAACCCTTAGTTGGTTGAAACGGAGATTGATAGAGATAAAATTTAAAATTATTTGTATAACCATAGGAAGTGCTAATTTTTCGCCGAACATGCCAGAAGCTATAGAAGAAATCAACTGGAAATCAATAAAGTAAATTGTAAAAACACAAACATAGAAAAACTCTATCGCAGTTTACGATTTTTAGCAGACAGTATGGAAAGATCATCAATAATACCTTGTCCTAAAGTTTTTTGGCCTATTAAAAACAACCTATGGGTTAGATCAGCAAGATCCAATTCTTTTTTTCTACTCAATAATCGGGGAAAATATGAATGTAGATCGCGAATAAAAGCATCTTTAAGTCTTGGTAAATTCTTTTTTATAATAAATTCATTCCCCTCCCTCGTTTCCAATTGGACTTTGAGTTCAATTGTTGTCGACACGGCACCTCCGCGAAAAATAGAAATCGACAGAGGTTCCATAGCAACAAATCGCCTAAGCTTTTCAGCTTTTTCCTCTGGTGTTAAAGGTTTTTCAACAGTAAATGGGCCTATTTCCATCTGCTCCATAACTGCGACACCACCAGCGACCAATAAAACGAAAATAGCTAAAATGATAATTAAAGTTTTAGGCATAAATTCACACCACTGGCATCCTTAACAATATTCTATATCAATTTATAAGAGCAAACTTAAGTTAGTACTATATTGAATTGATTAAAAGTGCGTGTACCCAGCTTTGGATAAAGGATATTCTTTACCCTTTTCATCAATAATTCGTGTCGAACTACCCTCCACAATGTTTCCTATTCTAGTCAGGCTTACTTTTAATTCTTTTGTAAGCGACTTTTGTAAAATCCTAAAGGATTTATCAGCTGTAAAAAGTAATTCAAAATCATCTCCTCCGCCGAGGATTAAATCTATATAATCAGGTCTCGTTGCAAGTGCTGTTTTAGTCGCTTTGGATAAGGGTATACTACTTAATTGAATTTGGGCACCAAGATTTGATGCTTTGCAAATGTGGTTGAGGTCTGCAATTAAACCATCTGAAATGTCAATCGCTGAATTAATGTGATCAACCAGTTTTGGTCCCAAAAAAGTTTGTGGAATTGGCTTAAAATATCTTGATAACAGGTGATTTTTATTAATTCTAGAAATATTTTCTAATTCACCGCTTGCAACTTTTAGCC
>CAZXGI010000097.1:0-8502 GCA_964639965.1 uncultured Rhodospirillaceae bacterium | reverse complement strand
TGGGCGACCTAAAAATACGATTAATTGAGCTTAAAGCCTGCGGAGTAAACGCTGTGGCGTATAATTGCACAGTTGGCTCGATGGCCTGCCCAAACGAGTTACTTATTAATTGGTTAGAAGAAGTTTCAGGCGTTAATGCTGTTTCAACGGCCGGCTCAATTATAAAAGCGCTTAACAAACTAAATATCACAAAAATAGCGCTAGCTACACCTTATACCCTAACCACCAATGAACATGAAAAAACCTTCCTCAACAAACACGGGATAGAAGTGGTTAGAATGATTGGAATGGATTTTGAAGAAAAGGGCGCGGCGTTAGGAAGACGTTTTGGACAAATATCACCTAAAGAGATATACAATCATGCTATTACGGTTGATCATAAAGATGCTGAGGCAATATTAATAAGTTGTGCAAATTTTGGATCAGCACAAATTATCGGAGAACTGGAAGAAAAATTGAGGAAACCAGTGGTTTCAAGCAATACTGTTACATTCTGGGCCAGTTTACGCGCCGCAAAAATAAAAGATTCAATTCGGGGGTTTGGGGAACTCTTATCTGAGAATTAACTTCGTTAATAAATAATATTAAACGTTTTTTTAAGTAAATAAACCTTAGCTGAGCGATCGGTTAGTCGGGCTCAGTACAATCCGCTACAGAACATACAAACTTTGTATTCTTTGGCCTAATCGGATGCACAACATTCTCAATGGGTCTAAAGGCATGATAAATCTGACATTCTTTGTCATATGCATTACGTGTTGATCTAAAAAACTTAAAACGGAAGCCAGAATATTTTCCTATATGTTTTCTAAGCTCTTTGCCTAAATCACCATCAACGTGGCTAACTTTTCTGATCCGAAATCGAAGTTTACCTTCCAAACTCTTACGAACGCCCCCCAATACAAAAACACTTGCTGAACTCCAATCCTCGGATTTGTCAACCTGTTCAAGAATGGTAATTTCATCAAGTGGCATAGGTTTACCTAGGCCTGCTGTTAGAATTGTTTTTGTCATAAACTTCTAGATATCGAACTTAAATTAACGGTTGTTATCTTAGTAAAAAATTTCAAGCACGTTTGCCACTAATTAAATGTCGAGTTACGATGTTTTCAATCTTATTATATAGGAGCATCATACAAAGTGAAAAAAATAAATAAAACCGATAATGAGTGGGAAGAATTGTTAACACCCGAGCAATATTATGTTACCCGGAAGGGTGGAACCGAAAGACCATTCTCTGGCCAATATAACGATTGCAAGATAGCTGGTCTATTCCACTGTAGTTGCTGTGATACACCACTTTTCTCTTCTGATCATAAGTTTGATTCAGGTTCTGGTTGGCCTAGTTATTGGCAACCTATAAATGAAGAGGCCATTATAAGTAAATCTGACAATAGTCTGGGTATGATTCGCACAGAGGTTCTTTGTGCCACTTGCGATGCCCATTTAGGCCACGTTTTTAAAGATGGCCCAAAGCCCACAGGCCTCCGTTACTGCATTAATTCTCTATCACTAAAATTAGAAGAAATAGAGTAAATTTTTTTGTTATTGAAACGTCTCAGTTAATACAAGTTGTGAACTTAATAAGCCAGATAGCATTAACTACTTTAATATACTATTTGAAGACTAATTTTCTTTAGTGTATTACCAATAAAGAACGAAGCTTCCATAAACTGCGGGGGACCGAGAAATACCTTAGCGTCATTTGAGAACCCGTAACCCTCCTTTGGCAAGCCTATAAAATTCGTATCCATCTCTTTATTGTTGTTCTCATCATGGTGAATTGCCAGAGCATAAACACCTGAGTTTATTCCCGAAAAAATAGCAATTGTATTACCTGACCTTGCTTTAACATTTAAACTGCGGATTTCATCTCCACGTGGGAATTCCTTTGGATCATCAAAAATTGCTAGACGCAACACACCTTTGGCAGTTCTTAAACCTTTAACTGTAACCTCAAGATCAGCGGCAGTGAGTTTATTAGGAATTACTAATACTATTAAAAAATATATAATTTTCATGATTGTACAATGGGGTTATTTACACTAGTCATACCCAATAAACTTTATTGAGCTAATCCATCACCTTACGCAGAGCAAATTGCCGGTTTGATGTAAATGGGCGAACTTCATTTGGCCATCTTCCTGCTTCAACGGCCCTACCCCACTCTTCTGATACTAGAACTTCTGGCCCTTCAATTTGATAAATAGCTGTATAAGCAGGTTCACCAGAAATATCCATATCCTGAACGCTGCCTCCAAAATGCATTCTCATCGGTTGCGACTTCAACCTCTCAACACTAATGACTCCAGGTACTTTTACGATACTTGGCATGTGTTCTTTATCATAAACTTCATTAAATAGATCCTCTTTATCCGGCGCAATATCCATACTGGCTATCAAAATATATTTTGACATATCAACTCCCCCATCAACCAAAATTTCTGATTTAAATAAGAACCCTATAATCTATCTCATTATTTGTCAGTTAGCGAGCTCGGAAATTCTTTGCTTCTCAAAAACATTGTAAATTCATTTGACTCTAACAATAACATTAATGGCATATTTTCTTTAATAAATTTTATTTCTACAATTAACTGCGATTATTTCTTAAACTTAACCAAAGGAAAAACAGTAATTCCGTGACAAATTAGATCTGCTAATTTAAAGCCATATATAATTATTTTCATATAAAGGATTTTAAAAACCATGGTAGCCCAAACCACTCTCAAAAACCAACCACCATTAGTCGACATATTTCAATCACCAGATCGATTGCTGATGGGTGCTGGGCCGTCTCGCGTCCATGAAGATGTCCTTAAAGTGATGTCCCAAACGACCATCGGACACCTTGATCCCGACATGATTGTCATGATGGATCAACTAAAGGCCATGTTACGCTACGTATTCCAGACAAATAACACTATGACTTTTCCTGTTTCAGGTCCCGGTTCATTAGGAATGGAGGCCTGCGTGCACAACATGGTAGAGCCTGGCGACGAAGTGGTAATTGCAGTCAACGGTGTATTTGGAACCAGAATGGCAGAAGTTGCTAAACGGGCAGGGGCAAAAGTTATTATTACCGAAGATGATTGGGGTACAGCAGTGGATCCGAATAAGATTGAGAAAGCACTGAAATCTAATCCAAATGTAAAAATCGTCGGCTTTGTTCACGCTGAAACCTCAACGGGTGCTCTATCTAATGCAACTGAGATTTGCCATCTGGCAAAAGATAACAACGCAATGACAATTGTAGATACTGTTACATCGTTAGGTGGTATTCCTGTCAATGTCGATGTCTGGGGTGCTGATGCTGTTTATTCTGGCTCCCAGAAATGTCTTTCTTGTCCCCCTGGTTTATCCCCTGTGACCTTTAGTGATCAAGCTGTTAAATTTATTCTTAACCGGGGAACCTCCGTGCAAAGCTGGCTGCTCGATCTTTCCTTAGTAGCAAACTATTGGGAAGGTGATGCGAAGAGCGGTGCCCGAACCTACCACCATACTGCGCCTGTAAATGCACTAATGGGCCTGCATGAGGCCCTCCGGAAGATCGTTCAAGAAGGCTTGGAGAATGTTTGGAATCGGCATAAGATGGTCTCTGATATTATCGTATCCGGCATGGAAAAAATGGGTTTTTCGATGCTTGTTGAAGAATCAGTACGTTTACCAGAACTATTAACTGTTACTCTACCGAAAGGCATTGATGACAATGCGATTCGAGCAAAATTACTTAACGAATATAATATTGAAGTTAGCGCCGGCCTTGGCGTTTTTGCAGGTAAATTGTGGCGTATAGGCGTCATGGGTGAAGGAGCCCGCGAAGAAAACGCCGCCAAAATACTAAAAGCTATAAAAGAGTGCATTGATTAATATTGAAATAACCCAGCGGTCCAATTTAGTATTAACATAGATTATCAATATGGTTCTATGGGCAAAGGAATTTAAAATATGGCAAAAAACATGCAGAATATTCCATCTCCAGCAATTAGTGAGATCGTGTTAAAAACTAGCCGCTTTGATGAAATGAGGGACTGGTATACGGTGGCACTTGATTCTGAACCATTCTTCATTCGCAAACGGCCAAAAGAAGTATCATGGACGCAATCCCAACAAATCGCCTTTTTTAAGCTCCATGGGGTTTATCCATACGCTCAGATGCTAGGTGTCTTTGAGGTCGATGGCACCAATAAGAAGGATGGAATAGACCCTGGCCTGCATCATTTCCAATTGGCTCACGGTAATTTTGACGAGTTATTTACACGCTACGACCGTCTAAAGGCCGCTGGAATTATGCCGATCCAGAAGTGGAACCATGGGGTTATGACTAGCTTCTATTATGAAGATCCAGATAAGAATCAAGCAGAAATGACTTGTGTAAATTTTACTAAGGAAGAAGATTTCCGAGCTTATTTTGAAACAGATGCCTACAAAAAGAATATATCTGGGATTCCTATCGATCCTGATGAATATATTTCTCTCTATCGGTCTGGAATCCCTCAAGAAGAGTTGGTCAAAATACCTGGCTAGAATAAAAAAGAAAATTAGTGTTTATTGATTTACTCACTCGCCCCAAATTTCATTAGCTGTTTCTAGTACCAATTCAAGTTTTGAAATCTGATCCTGGGTCGAAATTAAATTGCCAACAGCGTTTGACGAGAAACCACATTGAGGTGACAGAGCCAATTGTTCAATATCGACGTATTTTGAGGCTTCCTCGACCCGTCTCTTTAGATCATCTTTCGATTCTAAAACTCCAAACTTTGTTGTAACCAAACCAAGTACTATGATCTTATCGCCCTTGGGAACAAAACGCAGGGGTTCAAATCCGCCAGAGCGTTCGTCGTCATATTCTAAGAAAAATCCATCAACATCTGTTAGATTAAACATCTTCTCTGCTACTGGGTCATACCCCCCCGAAGCAAACCACCTACTTTTAGCATTACCTCTACAAAGGTGTATGCAGGCCGACATATTCTCGGGACGATCTTTAATCGCAGCGTTAATCAAGGCTGCATAAATTTCAGGTAATTCATCGGGATCCTCTCCCAATTGACGGGCATTTTCTCGCATTTTCTCATCACAAAGATAAGCAAGATTAGTATCATCTAACTGAATATATGTGCAACCAGAAGATCCCAAGTCGGCTATTTCTGAACGATAAAGCTGGGCTAAATCATCAAAAAAATCCTGCATGGTGGGATAAGCTTCTTTGTTAACAGCTTCACGTCCACCCCGAAAATGATACATTGTTGGTGAAGGCATGGTTGTTTTCACCGTCCGATCAGTTAAAGAACTGGTGAATTTATAATTTTCCACCTCAATCCCACCCTTAGGCCGACCTATTTTGCCATTAACGTACGGAATAAATGGCATTTTTTTTTCTTTACCGGCCTTATGCTCTTCCCCAAGTTTTACGGCTTGATCAAAATCCCAATTGGAAGTTACGTTCTCAACCTGTACAATGAAATCAACATGAAAACTCTCCCGTCTGAACTCACCATCGGTAATTGAATGCAAACCAATTCCCTCTTGAAATTTAACGACTTCTCTAATGCACTCATTTTCATGCTCACGTAAGTCCGATTCAGAAATTTTTCCAGCCTTAAACTTATCTCGAGAGGTTAACAATTCTTCGGGGCGCATCAAGCTTCCAACATGATCTCCTCGGAAAGGTGGTTTAGTTCTTCTCCCCATGACATTCTCCTTATCAATTAAAATTAAAACTCAAAAATTGATCCAGTATATGTATACATTAGCTTAATCATAAAATATCTTAATGGGGTATTTCTCATAAATTTTATGATAGACTATTGTCAGGATAATACAAATTTGGAACAAAGTCTTGAAACATCAGCATAATGCGTACCATCATTAGATCTACATTACTTTTCATTGTCACCATTTTCGTTGCCATATGGATACTTGGTTCAAGGGAGCCAGCAGAATTAGTTGCAACGTTCAATAGTAGTTCAATTGGCAAGGATCTTGATTCATATCTCGCCAATCGAGAGAAGAAGTTTGTTGATATGATCCCTGGTGTTAACAAACGCATTATCTGGCATAGAAAAATAAACGAAAAAACTCCTCTCTCTATTATATATGTCCATGGATTCTCAGCTACATCGGAGGAAATCCGTCCTGTCCCAGATGTCATAGCCAAAACTCTAGGGGCCAATCTATTCTATACTAGGTTGGCAGGGCACGGACGCGGGTCAATGGCTATGGAACAACCACGAGTTGCGGATTGGATGAACGACGTCGCCGAAGCTTTGGAGATCGGCCGTCGTATCGGAAATAAAATGATCATAATTTCGGCATCCACAGGATCAACTCTTGTGGCTGCCACCATATTAAATCCGAATCTAACTCACAAAATAAAAGGATTAATTTTTGTTTCACCTAACTTTGGGATTATTAACCCTTTAGCACAACTACTCACATGGCCTGGGGCACGAATGTGGGTACCACTAATTGGCGGGAAAACAAGAAAAAATAAACCGCGCAACGCGTTGCATAAAAAATACTGGACAACTTCATATCCAACCGTCGCCACAATTCCCATGGCAGCAATCGTCAAAGCTGTTACAGAACAGGACTTTAACGGAATTAGTATCCCAGCACTCTTTTATTACTCTTTAGAAGATGACGTTGTTGATCCTCAAGCAACAAAGGAGATATCACGCAAATGGGGTGGTAAGAGCAAAACTATTAACGTTAGCATGACAAAAAAAGATGATCTTTATTCCCATATAGTGGCGGGCAACATCGTTTCACCAAACCAAACAGGATATGCCATTCAGGAGATGGTTAAATGGATCAGAGCTATACAATAAATTCCCGCGATTATCTTATCCAAAAAATTCCACCAGCCTAAAATAAATCAAATTTTCCTGCTAAACTTCTCCGTATTGTTTCTTAAACTTTCAAACCACACGAATCAAATGCCTCTTTAACGATCGCTTTTTCCTCATCTGTCAGACTTAGAAGAGGTCGTCGAACCGAGCCACCAACTTGGCCAAGAAGATCGGCCCAATATTTTTGCTGGGCTTGAGGCTTGTCAGGTGGACGAGTATCCTTTAAGGCCTGACGCACCGGATCTAAACTATCCCGTATAACTCTGGCCTCGTCAATTTCTCCGGCCATTGCCAAACGGGTATATTCATTCATTCTTTGATCTAACTTGGTCTGCATCAAAAATGGTGGTGTAGAACAAAGATAGACTTGCCATCCTAATTCAGTCATATTTTCTAGCCACAGATCTTCAGATGACGTACTGACTATTAAATTGTCTCGGGTCATATTAGTAAGTCGAGCGTATCTGTCACGATCAACACTATATTTAATAGCTACGATATTTTTAAGCTCGGCTATATCCCTACAAACTTCCGGCTCTAAAATATAGTTGTAATCCGGCTGATGCCAAATCGCTATACCAATATCCAACTGATCGGCAATATAACGATAATATTCTTTGAGTACTTCATCCACATTGCTATGAAAATAAAGGGGCGGCGCATGCACAATGATCCAGTCTGCCCCAATATCCTGAGCGTGGTGGCCTAGTTCTAGCACCGTATCTAAGTTTTCATCTGAACAGGACATTATGGTCCTTGAGCTACTACCAACCTCCTCCTGTACAATTTCAAATTGCCTCTTACGTTCTGCAAGGGTCATTGAGAAAAATTCACCTTGTTTGCCATTGACAAAAAGTCCGTTAATACCAAGATCGTCAACCCAATGACGCAGATTACTGCGCAAACCATCTTCATCGGGAGATCCATCGGCATTGAAAGGAGTCATGCTCGCTGCAAAAATTCCGCGCAAATGCTCTCGGGCGTATTCTTTCGCCTCAGATTTCCTATACTTTATCATGATTTATTAACCCATTCTTACGTAAAACTCGGCCAAGGATTTCACCACCCAATTTTGGCATACGAATACTGGTCATAAAAGACCAAATAGTTAGAAACAAATCAATAAATCCTGTAAATTGTTTAAAAGCTAGATTAAACTCAGAAAAAAATATGAGATTTATTATGAACGTAGAACCGATCCAACGGCCGCTTCCATCCTTAAAAGAAATTCAAAAGAATATATCTTTTGTTCATATTAGCAATGCTGTAATCGCCTTTCTATTTGCGGCCTCAGCACCTATCGCAATCATGTTGGGTGTTGGCACAAAAGGTGGCCTTACTGAAGGTGATATGGCATCGTGGATATTCGGTGCTTTTGTGTTAAACGGTATCCTCGGTATAATTGTTTCACTAACTTATCAACAACCACTGGTTTTCTTTTGGACTATTTCTGGAACAGTACTCGTTGGACCCGCGCTAGAACACCTGAGTTATCCTGAGGTTATTGGGGCTTTTTACGGCACAGGAATCTTGCTTCTTTTTCTTGGCTTAAGTGGTTGGGTAAAAAAAATCATGGAACTGTTGCCAATGCCAATTATAATGGCGATGGTCGCAGGGGTATTTTTAAACTTTGGCCTCGATTGGATCA
>CAZXGI010000096.1:0-8564 GCA_964639965.1 uncultured Rhodospirillaceae bacterium | reverse complement strand
TTTTGCCAAGAATAACTTAAGGCTTCTTGGTCATAGCCTAACAAAAGCGGTTTAATTCCGGGAATGTCTAACAGGCAGGATTTATTTGGAATAAGTAAGCGAATTGCCAGTTGAATGGGTGCCACGTTTTCAATCAAGTCTAGTTCTGCAATTGTTTCTAGTAATTTAAGATACCCGTGCTTAGTTGTCCAAGGTGTAAATGGTATAAAGGTTGGGGCGAGAGGAATACCGATTTCTTGGCTATTTCTTGCTACCTGTTTAAAGTCCTCATAAGTATGTCCTTTGTTTAATTTTCTTAAAATATCTTCTTCAACAGATTCAACCGCTGTTGTAATAAATAGGCATCCAGTCTCTTTTAATTGAGGAAGAAGTGATTTATGTTTAAGGAGATGTTCAACTTTTATTGTTGCATCGTAGCTAATATTCGGAAATTCCCGATGTAATGTTGACACTATTCTCATTGCGTGGGAAGGGCCATTTAAAAAATCAGGGTCGCCGAAGCTGATATGTTCGGCTCCTAGAATAATTTGTTGTCGAATATCTGCGATAACTAAATCGCTATTTACAATTCGAAAACGTCCTTGATAAACAGGAACGATGGGACAATGTCGACACTTATGTTTGCATCCACGGCTGGCTTCTGTGTAACCGACTATTTTGGTTGATCCATCGCCAATGTTTAAGTGAGCATAATTTTTTAAGTGGGGCAATCCGTCACGTAGAGGTTTGCTAAAATATTGTTTCTTCGTAGAAGTCATATTGAGAGTGGTAGCCGGGTTTCCTCTTGCTAAATTTTTATAAATTTGAACCAATCCATCCTCAAATTCACCTCCTAAAAAACTATCTCCACCGATGGATTTTAAATATTCGGAGTTTAATGGCGCATATAAACCATAAAATACTATTTGGGCACTAGGATTCAATTCTTTTAAACGAGGGAGTAGGGCAACGGATAATCTTGTTGCAGTATGCATTTGCAAATAAAGCCCAATTATATCCGCTGACCGAACCGATGTTTCCTTGAGACTTTCTACGGCCAGGTCATTACAAATAACTGTCGCTCCAGCTTCGGTAAGTTTAGCTGCTGGTGAAGCTAAACTAAAAGGTTGATGCCCAAGGTCATAGGTCGAAATAAGAATAACTTGCATTAATTTACTTGGCAGGGGCTCCGCCCTTACCCGGTGAATAATATGGATTTGATCCTCCAGCATGGTCGGTTACATCAAGTACTGCAGTAATGTGGGGGACAACATTTTTGATTTCAACTTCAACGCCCTGTTTTAAGGTCACATCAGCCATTCCACAGCCCTGACAACCGCCTTCTAGGCGTACATAGGCTTTATCGTCTTTGACATCTATTAAGGAGATGTGACCGCCGTGGCTAGCAATTGATGGATTAATGCGTTCGTCAAGAACCTGGATAATGGCGCGACCATCTGGTGTATCAAGACCTGGTTTTGGTATTGCTTCACGATAATCTTTAACTGCTCGGACCTCTGGTATGTAATGACTGAAAATATTTGTCATGCCGCCAGCTAAATTTTCTGTTGGTCCAATAAATTTGACATAAATTACGCCTTTAACAAAGCCTTTGTATATAACTTCGCCACCCATTTGTTCTGCGGCGGGCAAAACGCGTTCTGACATTAATTCTTTTATCTTCTCCACGGCTTCAGAATCTTCTTCGCGCGGAATAAAGAGTTCTTCAAGTGCTGCTTCTAAATCTACGTCAGAGCCGGGTGTTTCTATATTAAGAATCACCGGTTCACCGCTAGTATAATGGTCCATTATGGCACCTAATATCAGTGGCTTCATTAATTGCCAGTCAAACTGAACATTTTTGGTGACTGTTAAGAAATCTGTATACAATAATACGGCTTCAACACCATCAATTTCGAAAAGACGACTGGCTAATGGAGATTGCTCAGCTGTATCTTCATTCAGAAATTCTGCAGAGCCTGCTGTTAGGACTGTTTCACCTGGAAAAAATTTCATACGTAGTTGATCTGGCATTGCCTCAGTTTGTATAAACATTAATAGCTCCTTGTGACCTCTGAATTTTTTTTCAGTGCTTAAGCTACGGCATGAAAGTGAAAATTTCTAGTTATTTGTTCCATTTCTGTTATTACACTCAATTATCAATCTAGGTTCTATGGGTAATAACGGCAAATCCCGAGTTTTACTAACCAAGCAAGTGTCAGTATTAAGTTTGTTGGATTATAGCTAGGTAAGCGGTTTTTTAGAGATTCAATCGAGATGTAGGAGCCCCCTTCTAAATTGTCGAATAGAATAGGTAGTTCCTCAAGTTCAATCAGGGAATCTGGGTAAACATATCCAACTTTAAGGGATATTAGTTTTAGCACCTCGGACCTATTAGAATTAACTAATTTAACTTTCCCCTTTTCCGACAATTGCCTGGATGGAAAACTTGAGAACATATCGAAGGGGTCCGGACGCGATGGGTGGAATGGCGATCCTATTGCTAATGGATTTATTTCACGGTCCATTGATCTTCGATTAGAGAGTTCAAGCCAAAACTCTTCATACGCTGAAATAATGTTTGTCCAATCATATTTTGAATGAGCTCTTTCTTTGCCGGCAGCACCCATCTTAAATCGTAAATCGGGATTCTCAATCAACTTTTTCAGCACGCTAATTAAGGTTTCAAAATCAATCGAGGTTGATTGTTGAATAGCCCCTAAGTGATCACCATAATTATTTTGCCCTGAAAAATATTTATACGCTAAGTCGTTTCCGAGACCTTTGCCAGGAACTAATGTTGGAACGGTGTATCCATCAACGCCATCTCGCACAGTATCCCGGTATCCATTCCAATCCGAAACAATTACGGGTAATCCTGATGCCATAGCCTCAATTGGAGTAAGTCCAAAGCTTTCTTGTATATTATCGGCTAAAGAGCAAAAAATATCTGCCCCGGCCCAAAAACCATTTGGATAATCTCTATCACCATGACGGATAAATGTTATGCGCGCAATATTGCAAACTTTCGCTGCAGCTTCCTTGAAGGCTAATTCGTTGAATTCGTCATTAAAATAGCCAAAGAAAACAAGCCTTATTGGTGTTTTGGAATTTACTGAAGCTTGTTCGACACCTAACATCAAAGGCAGAGGATTAGCTTTGGCGATATGATTAAGTCGGCCAGTAAATAAAATTGCGACTTCTTCCTTTTCTAGCGCAAGCGTTTTACGCTGTTCGATCCGTTGTTTTTCTAGGGTGATTGTATTGAAATGTTGTGTGTCGACGCCCAATGGAATCACAGGGAATTGAACCGGACATTTAAAGTCGCTATCTGTGCGATCTTTTAGATAGTATTGCCAATGTTCAATAATATTCAATGCAGCAGATCGAATAGATTTGGAAGGACATATCAAAGCATCCCAGCTTTGAGTGGGTGCCATCAGGTACTGACCTATAATTTCCATCACGCTATCAGTCGAACTCGTGTGCAAAAGTCCACTAATACTGTAGCGTCGTTGACCAAATTGGCGTCGCGACCATATGTGTTTTATGATACCTGGGTCATAACGGAATAAATGGCCTGCTTCCTCGAGCCTAATAGGATCATTTTGGTTTACTCCAAAACAAATGTCAGGGTTAATTTTCTCCATTTTGGCGTAGCTTTTGAATTGATTTAGGGCTTTTTCATCAGGACAAACACAGGGAAATTTATTTTGCGCACCATAGCGGAAAAAAGCGCGAATAAATTCTCGTGTTGCTATATCAATCCCTAAAGGACGATTTTCATCGACCTGTTCTCCATCAAAGTTTATTGCTGTTACCATTTGGCCTAATGCACTCTAGCCGAAAAGTTTAAGAGAATGCTTTAAATGTGATGAGAGTGTATGTGTCTTTTACACCGGGCAGTGTTTGTATCTTGCCATTAATGAAGTGGCCGATATCCTCTCCTTCATCCAGGTAACATTTTATTAAAAGATCAAATTGTCCAGACGTCGAATGAATTTCAGAGATTTTTTCCACGGTCTCTATGGCTTTTTCAGCAACACTATAAATTTTGCCGAGCTCACACTTAACCTGTATAAAAACAGTTTGCATCTATTTTCTCCAGAAAACAAAGGAACTAATCTAATAAATTTTATTTTAATTCGATATCTTTTATATAACTTTCTTTTTCAGGTAGCAAAACTGAAAATTCTTTTTTAAATTGAAAAGTTTATGTTCATACAAAATTATTTTAGTGGTCTTGTTAAGAAGGCTGGAACATGGCCATCCCAAAAACTTTCCTCTTCAATTTGATTTTTATCGTCGATCGTTTTCAACGGGGTAGGTTTTTCTGAATCTGTCTTGGCTAAATCATTAACTGATGTACTTTCATCATTGTGTTGATTATTTTTCGGTTTTTTTTGTTTGTTAACAGATTTCTTCTTAATTTGGTTATGCGTTTTAGCAGTATTTTTATATTTTTTTTCCGGTTGTGGAATTTTTTCTCCAATATCAATCTCTATTATAGGAATTACTTTGCCTGTTAATAGTTCGATCGCTTTGATGTGTTTTTGATCTTCTTTCCAAGCGAGTGAGAGCGCTCGCCCATGTTTTCCTGCTCGGCCTGTTCGGCCAATCCTATGTACGTAATCTTCAGGGTGGACGGGTATATCAAAGTTAAATACGTGGCTCAGCTCGTCAATGTCGAGACCGCGAGCAGCGACGTCACTACAAATCAAGAAATCATATTCTCGAGCTTTAAACTTCTCCATAGTTAACGTGCGAGATGACTGAACCATGTCACCATGTAAAGTAGCTGAGTTGAGGCCATGTTTTTTAAAAGACTTGTTGAGGATATCAACATCTTTCTTGCGGTTACAAAATATCAGTGCATTTTTGACTTTTTCGTATTTAATAAGTTTACGAAGTTTCTCGCGCTTTTTCTTTTGTAAGCCAGAGAGATCACGTTTAGAATTATGTGATATCATGAGAAGGCCCTGGCTGATCGTATTCCCTAGGGTTGACGGAGGAGAAATTGTAATTTCCTTTGGGTTCATTAGAAAAATATCTGCTAGGCGTTTTATCTCAGGTGGCATGGTCGCCGAGAAGAATAAAGTTTGGCGAATTTTGGGTATGACAGATACAATTTTCTCAACATCTGGAATAAAGCCCATATCTAACATTCTGTCAGCTTCATCAATCACCAATATTTTTACATCACTAAGTAAAAGTCCTCCACGTTCGAAAAGATCAAGTAATCGCCCTGGTGTTGCTATGAGAACGTCGACACCTCGGTCTAGCACTTTATTTTGTTCGGTCATGGAAGAGCCCCCAATAATAAGGGCTTTGTTGAGTTTGTTATATTTTCCATAAGTGTCAAAGTTTTCGGCTACCTGAGCTGCCAGTTCTCGTGTTGGCTCTAAAATAAGTGTGCGAGGCATTCGTGATCGGCTGCGACCATTTGCTAATATGTCGATCATCGGAAGTGTAAATGATGCTGTTTTCCCCGTTCCTGTTTGGGCACAACCAAGTATGTCGCGCCCCATCAGAACAGCAGGTATGGTTTTTTGTTGGATGGGGGTTGGCGCTGAATACCCTGCATCGGAAACAGAATCAACAACCTCTTTACTAAGCCCGAGGTCAGCAAAGTTCATGCGCGAAAATCCAAAGAAGTAAAATAAATGGACAGTAGTTTTATACCCATAAAATTCAAGTTTTAGGGGGCTTAAGTGAATTTAATATAAATGTCAATGCTAGCATATTTGAATAGTCATATAAACAACCTTTTAATTATATTAACTTTTCTATTAGAAACCTTCAATTATTAGTCATGATGAATGCTGGTTATCAAAATTAAGCATGTGATAAATACTTTTACTGGTTTTCTCGCGTAAGAGTTGATTTAACTGATGTTTTAAATATTGGTTAAGCTCGATTAGATCGTTTTACACTGTTACTATTTTCTGTTATTGGATCGGGAATAGACAAAAAATAACGACAGAGGTTTGTTTAAAAAATTATAAGCATAGCCGAACTTTTTTGGCATTATCTTAAAAAGGAGTATAGGATAGTTTTGCGAAGACTTTTCTTTTGGGAGGCGAGCTCATGAAGAATTTTATCAATACATTCAAGAATTTTTCTTTTTATAAAATTTTTATAGTATTCTTTTTTTCTAATTTTTTAGTTGGTTGCTCTGCTGTGCCTGATGCGTTCAATCCGGTTGAATGGTACAAGGGTGCACGCGATGCCATTATTGGTGACGGTGAAGAGAAAAAGGAAAAAAGCGATAGATCATTTGAAAGGGGGTCCTCTTCAGCAAGTAAAGGATTCTCAAAGCTCTCAACGGTGCCTGATCGGCCAAAGGTCTTAAATAAAGGCGAGCGCAACATTATCGCTGAGGGTCTTGTTGCTGATCTTGATGCGTCGCGAAAATATTCAAATGAGGTTATTGGGCGTCAACGAAAAGGTCCAAACGTACCTGTAATTTCTGACAGAAACGATGAGCCTATTGCAAAAACTTCCTCAGCACGAAAGCTTCTTAAGTCGAGAGTCAAGACTAAACCACGACTGCAATCCGGGCCAAAAACCAATTCACCTGGGGCTTATTTGGTTTTACCAAAACCCGTTAAATTAAGTTCGTTGCAGAACAAGGGTAAATCGAAGTCTAAAATAAAGAATCAGGTACTTTCCGGAAAATTAACGTTAACTCCGCCGTCTAAATTAAAAAAATTACCGTTAGTTAATCCTAATCCACCAAGAATTGGCCGTGTTCCAGGTCTTGGGAAAAGTTTTGTTAAAAGCGAAACAATAATCGTCTCTGGATCTGGTGTTCAGAGATTATATTCTACAGGTGATGTCAGGGGCGACATAAATAAATTTCCTCCGTCACGTATAGGTATTTCTAATCTGAATTATTCGGGGCAACTTGAGAAAAACAACCGCCAAAAGTCATATCAAGTTGCAACAATTTTATTTCATAATAATTCTTCAAAGGTTGGAAAACACGATAGACGTATTTTGCGCAAAGTGGCTGCTAAGCATAGAAAAGTGGGCGGTAGACTTAGGGTTGTTGGCCATGCTAGTCGTCGGACCGGAACTAATGATCCCATTCTACACAAAATGTCTAATTTTCAAGTTTCCGCTGCAAGAGCCGAGAGGGTCGCTAAGGAATTGATAAAAATGGGTGTAAATGCAAGTAAAATTTTTGTTGGGTCCGTATCCGATCGAGTTCCACGTTTTTATGAATATATGCCCTCAGGCGAAGCTGGTAACCGTCGTGCAGAAATTTTTATTGATTTTTTATAAAATATTTTTGGTTTCAAAATTTTTTTTAAAGTGGCTAGTGCTTGTGCTTTATAAAGTTAGCTTTTTAAAGGTTAACGGGTCTGCATTTTGAGCTTTTATTTATTTGTTTACGTATAAATTTAACAGGCAGCTTGTGAGATGGAACAAGAATTCCATAGAATAAAACGACTACCTCCTTATGTTTTTAACGAAGTAAATGAGATGAAGGCACGTGCTCGAACAGAGGGTGAAGATATAATTGATTTTGGTATGGGTAATCCAGACCAACCTACACCGCGTCACATTGTTGAGAAAATGATTGAGGCTGTTGAAAATCCACGAACTCATCGTTACTCTGCATCCAGGGGCATACCCGGTCTTCGAAAGGCGTTTGCAGCTTATTACGGTCGTAGGTTTAATGTAGATATTGATCCCGATACAGAAGCAATTGTCACCCTTGGGTCGAAAGAAGGGTTAGCCAATCTTGCTTCGGCAATAACCACACCCGGGGATGTGATTTTAGTTCCTAACCCAAGTTACCCGATACATATGTTTGGATTTATCATTGCAGGGGCCACACTTAGAAATGTTCCCGTAACACCAGATGGAGATTATTTAAAGGCTTTAGAGACATCGGTAATTCATAGTGTCCCTAAACCAACCGCCCTAGTATTAAATTATCCAAATAATCCAACCACCATTACTACGGATCTAGATTTTTATGGTAGCATTGTCGAATTTTGTAAATTTCATGAAATTTATATTTTAAGTGACCTAGCATACTCTGAGGTTTATTTCGATAACAAACCCCCACCTTCAATATTGGAAATACCCGGTGCTCGCGACATTTCTGTTGAATTTACTTCTATGAGCAAAACGTATTCTATGCCAGGTTGGCGTATTGGCTTTGCAGCGGGAAATAAGAGATTAATTTCAGCTTTGGCGCGAATTAAATCTTATTTAGACTATGGTGCTTTTACGCCAATTCAAGTTGCCGCGACGGCAGCTTTGAATGGTCCTCAAGGCTGTATCGATGATATGCGTGCAATCTATAAAGAACGGCGTGATGTTTTGATTGATAGTTTTAGTGCATCAGGTTGGAATATACCCAGGCCGTCTGCGACGATGTTTGCTTGGGCACCCATTCCGAGTTCTTTTAAGCACCTCGGGTCCGTTGATTTTTCTAAACTTTTATTAAGCGAAGCTCAAATTGCCGTGTCACCAGGTGTTGCATTTGGCGAATATGGTGATGAACACGTCAGAGTTTCTTTGGTTGAGAATCGTCATAGAATTCGTCAGGCGGCTCGTAATTTAAAAAT
>CAZXGI010000095.1:3365-8895 GCA_964639965.1 uncultured Rhodospirillaceae bacterium | reverse complement strand
TTTAGATAAACATTCAGACATTAAGACCTCAAATTAATTTCACGTCTTAAAAAGAGATGCTATATCAAAAGGCAATTCACTCTTATATAAAATTTTATTTCCCTTAATAGGATGAACAAAACCTAGCAAGTAAGCATGCAACGCTTGTCTTTTGAGTGAACACACGGCTTCGTCAAATTCGACACTTACTTTTTCTCGCAACTTTTTGCGTCCTTTGGAACCGTATAATGGGTCCCCTACAATTGGGTGACCGATGCTAGTAAGATGAACGCGGATTTGATGAGTGCGCCCAGTTTCTAACCGGCATTCAATAAGGCTCGCCAACAATTCTGTATCACCTATTTTTTTTTCGACTCGGTAATGAGTTATGGCGTTCTTACCACCGCGTCTAACTATCGTCATTTTTTTTCGATTACGAGCATTCCGGCCAATATTTCCCTCAATAACACCAAACTCTTTTTTTGGAACACCCCATACAACAGCCTTATAAGCACGATTTACACTATGGTCAGCAAATTGCTTAGCAAGCCCTCGATGACTATTGTCATTTTTAGCTGCAACAATGAGACCACTTGTATCTTTATCCAAACGATGGACAATGCCCGGGCGCATTTCACCTCCAATTCCTGATAAACTACTTCCGCAATGTGCAATGAGTGCGTTAACCAAGGTATTGTCAAGATTGCCAGCTGCTGGATGGACAACCAGTCCGGGAGGTTTGTCAATAATTATTAAATCACTATCTTCGTAAATTATCTTTAAATCTATCTTTTGGCCAACTGGCTTAGCTTTTTTTAATGCTGGCAAGGAAATCAGATAATACTCACCAAATTTGACCCTATACGAAGGATCCGTTATTTTTGATTCCCGACTTGATACATGCCCTTCAAGTATTAATGACTTGATCCGCGAGCGAGAATGTTCGACAAAACAATCACTAAGAAATTTATCGATACGGTTACCTGCAAATTCCAGATCAACTGTTGCGTTAATTACTTTAATGTTAGGTTTTTTATTCATCTAGACTAGACTGGACCATAAATATGCAAAGAAACAAGGCCTTAGTTTCAATTGTCATAACATTAGGTTTCATAATTATAGGAGGGCTAGCTGTATTAGGCTACGGGCTTTTCAAAAAAGCTAATGATCCAGATTTTAAATTCTTCAAAAAATCCGTTCAAAAACCAGATAAACCTTTACACTCAAATACAAATTTCAAAAAAAGTATTTCAATACTGTTAGCAAAGAAAGAAAGGGTTCACGGGATAGCAACATCTGAAAACAAAATAACAATCCATATCACTAGCGAGAACAAACAAGATAGGCTGTTAATACTAAATGCCAATAATGGTGCCTTAATTGGTCAAATAAAGTTTAAGTACCCTAAGTGATTAAACTAAAAAAAATACATTTAGATCAAATAAAATGTGAAGCAATTGCGTGCTATCCATATGAATGCTGTGGCTTGTTAGTTGGCAATATCAATGGAGAATTGCATCATATAAATGATGTTGTCCCAAGCAAAAATATTTTAAAAAATCGTGTTAATAATTGCTTCGAGATTAACCCACAAGACCGCATAAATCTGGAACGAAATTTAAGGGGGACAAGAGAACAAATCATCGGTCATTTCCATTCCCACCCAGACTGTCCGTGCACTCCCTCAAGGATAGATCTGGAATTGGCCCATGAGCCCAAAATGATATGGCTTATTGTTTCAATATTAGAGGGAGAGTTTAATAATTTTGCAGCATACAGGCTCGACAAAACTGCAAAGCAATATTCTGAACTGAGTTGTGAAATAATTGATGGAACAATTTAAAAACCAACTTTATCTCCACCCTTGAGCATTAATCTCTGACGCGCTTCCTTGGGCGTTGCTACATCAAGAGATAAATCCTCAACTATTCTCCGAATTTTTGACACCTGTTCGGCATTTGACCGCGCCAATTGCCCCTTCCCAATATAAAGTGAATCTTCTAGACCGACACGTACATTACCACCTAAAATAGCACCAGTTGTCACGAAACTCATCTGATGGCGTCCTGCCGCTAAGATTGACCACTCATAATTCTCTTCACCAAATAATTTATTGGCGATTCGGCGCATATGCATTAAATTTTCGATATCAGCACCAATTCCACCCAGTATTCCAAATATCGTTTGAACAAAGAAAGGGGGTTTTACCAAACCCCGATCAACGAAATGGGCAAGATTATAAAGATGACCCATATCATAACATTCAAATTCAAACCGAACACCGTGGGCCTCACCCAACTCTTTCAAAACCCATTCAATATCTTTAAATGTATTTCGGAAAATAAAATCTCTGGTCATTTCGAGATACTCTGGCTCCCATTTATGCTTCCAGTCGAATGGCTTATCCAAAATGGGGAAAAGACCAAAATTCATGGAACCCATATTTAGCGATGTCATTTCGGGACTTGCCCTTAAAGCTCCGGCACAACGTTCTTCCAATGTCATACCATGACCACCGCCCGTTGTGATATTTACAACAGCGTCCGTTGATTGTTTAATTCTAGGCAAAAATTCCATAAATGTTTCAGGAGAAGGAGTCGGGCTACCATCGGGATTACGCGCATGAAGATGCAGAATAGACGCACCAGCTTCTGCTGCTGCAATTGCACCTTCAGCAATTTCATTCGGGGTTATCGGCAGATGCTCTGACATAGTTGGGGTGTGGATTGAACCCGTAACCGCACAAGTAATAATGACGCTTTTAGCCATAACTTAAACTCCTTTTATTCATCAAATATAGCCACCGCTCGTGTCCACCCTGCGGAAGCACCTCTAATTTTTACCGGAAAGCAGACAATTTCGAATCCATCCCCAGGCAAAACCTCCAAATTATGTAACTTCTCCAGATGGCAATAACCTATCTCTCGTCCAGCTTTGTGACCTTCCCAAATAAGCGAAGTATCACCAGATTCCGAATATTTATTATGAACAAAAGGAGCATCCCAACTCCAAGCATCAGTTCCCGTTAACCGAATACCCCTCTCTAACAAGTAAAGTGTTGCTTCCCGGCCCATGCCGCAACCCGTTGAAACGTATTTATCACTGCCATAAGCCTTGCCTGCTGCCGTATTTACAACGACAATCTCCATTTCCTTTAGTTCATGACCAATCCGATCAAGTTCTCGCTCCACATCTTTCGGCGTAACAACATACCCATCTTCCAACGCGGTAAAATCGAGTTTTACCCCAGGGCGAAA
Organism: uncultured Rhodospirillaceae bacterium; assembly: GCA_964639965.1. Classification (GTDB taxonomy): domain Bacteria; phylum Pseudomonadota; class Alphaproteobacteria; order Rhodospirillales; family UBA2165; genus TMED23. The sequence continues at coordinate 5,659 of CAZXGI010000095.1, read as the reverse complement.
ACACCAATCTAGCGGGACCTCATCAATTGTTATAGCACGTTCGCCTTTATTCATTGTCGAATGAAAATGGTATGGTGCATCCAAATGAGTGCCATTATGAGTGACCAAATTAATTTTCTCAATAGCCCAACCTTCAGACTCCGGTAGATCTTCGACTTTCAATCCAGGGAAATAGCTAACAACATCAGCAGCCGTATCCTTATGGTTAAAATATTCGATTTCAGGACCAAAACCAGGTGGATCTGACACCACATCATTTTCTAAATGCATCGAAATATCAACAAAACGACGTGCCATGTTAATCAATCCTCATTTAATAACTTGTGGATTAATTGGAGAACCTGTCCCCCGCGTTATCACTAATGGTGGAGCACAAAGAAAGAATTCATAAACACCATCTTTAGCACAATCAGCAACAAGCTCTCTAAGATACCAAATTTCGCCATGTACAATTCCAATATAAGGAATAGTAACCCAATGCCATGGTTGATTAGTTCCATCCACGGTTGCATTAGGACGAACCTCAATACCCCAAGTATCTGAGCAAATGCCTGCAATCTCTTTTTTGTGTATCCAGTCAACAGTCTCAAAAGCTAGACCTGGTGCGTCGCCACCACCATATCCGCCCCATTCCCCGCGATCCAAACAATCAGCCATCTGACCTGTGTTAATAATCACGAAGTCACCGCGCTTAATTGTTACACCTTGCGACTTAGCGGTTCGGTTTAGGTCATTAATCGTAATGCCGTAACCATCCGCCAAACGATCTTTCTTTTTGTACTTAGCGATATCCAGCAGCACCCCACGGCCGACCATCTTATTAGCAAACTTTTCAATACCATTTTTATGCGCACCTGTAGAATCGACAAGACTTGCACTATAACCGTTCCACATCTTGTCTCCAGCAAATACGTGCGCTAGTGCATCCCATTGGCTCGCACATTGGGTTGGTAGATTGATGAAGTCATCAGCGTATCTTAGACCAACGGTCTTATCTTGGTTGCCGGATACAGCATCCGTCCCAGTCGCCATCATATGATGGAGAGGGTTCCACCTGCCGCCAAATAATCCGTTTTGCGGACCGTTTTCATCTAATTCCAAACCCAACCTAAATACCTTACCTTTTTTGATAAGTTTAGCAGCTTCAACAATATCTTGCGGTTTAATATAATTTAATACGCCCAATTCGTCATTTCTTCCCCATTTACCCCAATTGGATAGCTGTTTACCTTTGCGAACAACATCCGCTTTAGTTAGACCTGTTTTCTTTACCTTAGCTTTTTTTATTGTTCTAGAATTTGGTCTTGGCGCCATTATATTATCTCCCCGTAAATTGAAATTTCTAATAATTTAGATAGTTTAGGCTAGCCTTTTTTAGCTGTCGAGACCTAATGATTATTAACATGTTTTCATAAAATATAAATTTTTACCCCATCTCTAAAATAAATGAAGAAATTACAGTTTATTGTAATATGCATGCCGCATATGATAGGTTAATCTGATAATTTAATAACAAATTCTATTTGAGTGGAGTAAAATTTGCCTGATTTAAGAAAAGTCATCCACTTGGTTGGAAGCATTCCCCTAGAAAATACAGAGAATGTATTACGTACGGTTTCGAGTTCGCTAGGGACACACCTATGCCGCATACCTGATGGTGAAACGGGAAAACGTTTGAATTGGATAAAGTTTCTAGAAGACTACCTTAAAAACCAACATCCAGATATGGAAATCGATACAGACACACCTCTTTTGCAATGGCGCCAATGGGATGGCCAACTACTTCGAGAAATTCCCATGGCAAAATTTAAGGATGGCGTTAACCCCAAGTTAGTTATCTTTGATACTGGTTATGCCGAGGATGCTATATGTTCATTTTCGACCTTTGATAAACTGCAATCCGAAGGTGTTATTGGCCAAAATATTAAATTCCAAATTTGTATTCCAACTCCATTAGCACCTACCTACAACTTTGTTGCGCCACAAACACAAGATGACTTTATTCCCGCTTACACTAAACACATTGTTGATGAAATTGCTGAAATATCCAATACGTTGCCAAATGATCGGATTTCAATTCAATGGGATGTTTGCCAAGAAGTGCTAATGTGGGAAAATTATTACAACTATGAACGCCCCGGTTGTAGGGAAGAAATTTTTTCTGTCTTAAGCGCTATCGGAGATAGTGTACCGGAACCAATAGAACTTGGATATCACCTCTGCTACGGTAGTCCTAGGGATGAACACTTAATCCAGCCAAAAGACACGGCAAACATGGTCGAAATGACTCTCGG
>CAZXGI010000095.1:0-3265 GCA_964639965.1 uncultured Rhodospirillaceae bacterium | reverse complement strand
ATGAACACTTAATCCAGCCAAAAGACACGGCAAACATGGTCGAAATGACTCTCGGAATCTCAAGATCCGTTAAGCGTTCTATTCAATTTTTTCACCTCCCAGTCCCCAAAGACCGAGATGATGACGCATACTTTGAGCCTTTAAGAAACTTAAATTTGTCCAAAGGCACGGAATTATATCTGGGACTCGTGCACTTTGACGACCAAGAAGGTGACGTTCGCCGACTGAAAGCCGCGCAAAAATTTATCAAAGTTGATGGCGTTGGTTCAGAATGTGGTTGGGGAAGGGGTGATCCCAAAAGAGTGCCCGGGCTATTAGAGTCTCACGTTCATGCTATAAATGCACTCCAATAACTGATAGCTATCATACTGATGCCGGATTAAATCACACGACCCATATCAGCCACAGAACCCTTCAGAAATAATCGAAGATAGTCGGATTACGCTAATCTCCTAAAAGGAATTACCTTCCATGAATGTGCCAAGATCAATAACCCTCCGAGTGTCGCAGGGGCATGATATTCAAATGGTGTAAGGAGACTTAGAAATGCAATCACTAGTCTAATTACAATCGAGATAGGCGATATTTTTTCTCGATCAAAAGCACTCAAGGCCGAACTGATCAGATAAATTGCTAAAGTGAGTCGAAAAATAATAGAAATCAAGGTTAGTAAATCAAAATTTTCAACCAATAATATAGTGGGGTAATATGCAAACGCGAACGGTATTATGAACTTTGCTATCCCTATTCTTAGCGCCATAAATGCTGTAGTAATAGGGTTTGCTCCTGCTATAGGTGCCGCCACGTAAGCAGCAATTGCCACAGGAGGCGTTAAAGATGATGCTACACCATAATAGAAAACAAATAGATGAACAACCAATGAACTCAAGCCCAAAAGCTTGATGGCAGGCCCCATTATCAAAACAATAATTAAGTAAGCAGGCAATGTCGGCATTCCCATGCCCAAAATAAGTGCACCTACCATAGCAACTAGAAGTGACAAAAACAGTTCTTGTTCTCCAAGGTTTTCCACTAACCCAGCAAATTTTAGACCAAGACCAGTGGTATCCATCACACCAACTACTACCTCGATTGCAGCAACGGAGATCATAAGTTCCGCCGCATTAGTTCCGCCGGATACTAAACCACGCAAAAGACGGTGGGGATCTTGCCTAACCCTCGGGTTAATAAAACTACAAATCAACAAAACAATTAAAGCGAAGAAACCTGCCATCGCTGGAGAAAAACCAGCGACGAGGGCAATTATTACTGAAAGAATTGGCGCAACAAACATAATGGCATTTAAACGGTCCTGAGGTGTAATCTTGTAGGCATCCAAATCTACTATTGGTTCAATGCCCTGTTTACGCGCCTCCACCGTGACACCCATAAAAAGGCTAATGTAATAGAAAAGCGCCGGTAATAAGGCGGCCGTGATTAGGTATAAATAAGGTATACCAGCCAAATCCGCCATAACAAGAGCTGCTGCACCCATGATTGGTGGCATTATTTGTCCTCCGCAGGAAGCCGTCGCCTCAACGCCGGCAGAAAACGCTGGAGAGAAACCCCGTTTTTTTATAATTGGGATTGTAAACGTACCTGTCCCAACAATATTTGCTACTGGACTTCCGGACATAGTTCCGAATAAGCCAGAGGCTAATATAGCCGCGTGAGCGGGTCCCCCTCTGGTTTTTTGAGTTAATCTAAAAGCATATTTTAATAGTGTTTCGCCAGCTCCTGTATTTTCAAGAAGTACGCCGAAGAGAACAAAAATGAGTACCACATTTATTACAATATTTGTGATTGATCCAAAGACCCCTTTGTTGAGATTAAACCATAAATTTTCTGCTATTTGCTCAAGCGAAAACCCCGTGTGTCGAAAAACACCCGGTAAATCTTGGCCCCAAAGAATATAAGCTAGACTAAGAAATGTTACCCAGAATAGTGTCCAACCCCAAACACGTCGAGTTAATTCTATAATAACGAAAAAACCACAAAAACATGCAACAATGTCAACATTGAGAATATCATATAAATCGTTAGCCATTAATCTTTGGACAACAGTAAATCTATAGACTGCAAATATTGAAGCAATTAGAAGAATAAAATCGAAGTACATCGATAGGGTTGGAATTAATTTTCTGTCTGACTGGCGCCAAGAATCTGACCCCATTTTAAATAGAACGATAAAAATCGAGGCAACATAAATACCACCCCGTTGCTCAATAGGATAGAATAACCCAAAACCTGTTGAGTAAATTATTACTAAAGCGAGACAGACAGCAACAAAGGAAGCCAAAAAAATACGCAAATCCCCTTTGCTATCACCTGCTGGCATCATGCCTTTTATAGAATTGAACATGTATAATTATTCAAAATAATAGTCGCCTCTCCTCGTATTCTTATCACACGAGGAGAGATATTTGACATTTAATCTATTTTGCCTCAGGTGGGATAGCTATCGTTGGTATTTCAAAACCAGCCTCTTTATAGTATTTATACGCCCCGATATGCAAAGGACCGTTTACTGCTGCAAAGGCTGTTTTTTTATTCAGATCTTCCATATATTGGGCCGTTGCCTGCACTTCTTTGATATTCTTCCAAAACATTTTTGTAGCCTTATAAACTACTTCTTCTGGCACCATTGACTGGGTGCCAACAAACAAATAATAGCCCAACTGAGTAACCGGCTTTGTATTCATTTGTCCTTTGTAAGAGTTTGGCTGAACAGTGGTTAACATATAATCCGGTTCATTAAGAAATTCTTCAAGGCCACTCTTGGGTTTTAGGGCCCGCTCTGGAAGAGATATTAGTCTGAATTTATTAGTCAAACCGAATTGTTCTATTAGAGCAGAGCCGAGTTGAATGGGTCGAACCAGGACGTCAATCTTTTTATCCTTCATAGCCTGTATTCCCTCACCCCAATTCAGTATCACACCTTTATAATCTTTCCCTGCTTCATAACCGGATCCCACTTTGATTTGAACCTTGGCTTCATAGGTTGCACCACCGGCTGGCGGTCCAAGAAATATTTTTTTTCCCTTAAAATCCTTGAAACTTCTGATCCCAGAATTATTGTAAACTAAGAAATGGGTAAGACCCGCAGGGTATGAAAATATATACCTAATTTTCTTAGCAACCTCAGGTGCGTCTTTTTTCTTTCTATACATGGCGATCTTTTTTTTCATTGCTTTATAAAAAAATGGGACCCCCGTGTAAAAATCTATCTTTCCCTTTCCGGCTTGATACGTAGAAACCGTCAGAG
>CAZXGI010000094.1:0-8896 GCA_964639965.1 uncultured Rhodospirillaceae bacterium | reverse complement strand
GGAATACCGATTGCCACTCCGGTTTTTGATGGAGCACATGAGGCAGATATTACAGATGCTCTTGACCGTGCTGGTGTCAGCACATCGGGCCAGGTCAAGCTCTTTGATGGAAGAACAGGTGAGTATTTTGATCGTGATGTTACTGTAGGTTATATCTATATACTAAAGCTCCATCATTTGGTTGATGACAAAATACATGCCCGTTCTATTGGACCTTATAGTTTGGTGACGCAGCAACCGCTGGGTGGCAAAGCACAATTCGGTGGTCAAAGATTTGGAGAGATGGAAGTTTGGGCTTTAGAAGCATACGGTGCTGCTTACACCCTCCAAGAAATGTTGACTGTAAAATCCGACGATGTTTCGGGTAGAACTAAGGTTTATGAAGCTGTTGTTCGGGGTGATGATTCGTTTGAGGCTGGGATTCCAGAAAGCTTCAATGTATTGGTCAAAGAACTACATTCACTTGGCTTAAATGTCGAATTGAAACAGCGTAACTTCTAAGTCACTCTGGACAATAACGGTTTAAAGGAGATTATCCATGAATGAGTTAATGCGAATTTTTGAGCCAGCTCAATCAACTCAGCGTTTTGATCAAATTATGATTAGCATAGCAAGCCCGGATCGGATTCGATCTTGGTCTTTTGGTGAAATTAAAAAGCCTGAAACAATTAATTATCGTACATTTAAACCCGAAAGGGATGGTCTTTTTTGTGCCCGTATATTTGGGCCCATTAAAGATTATGAATGTTTATGCGGTAAATACAAGCGTATGAAGTATAAGGGTATAGTTTGTGAAAAATGTGGTGTTGAAGTTACGCTAACCAAAGTACGTCGAGATCGCATGGGCCACATTGAATTGTCAGCACCTGCAGCTCATATCTGGTTTATGAAATCACTACCATCCCGTACAGGTCTGATGCTTGATATGACTTTGAAAGATTTGGAGCGGGTGCTTTATTTTGAAAACTATGTTGTTTATGAGCCTGGAATGACGGATTTAAAAGATCGGCAATTATTGACAGAAGATGAATACCAAGATGCAATCGACGAGTATGGAGAAGAAACTTTCCAAGCGGGCATAGGCGCCGAAGTTATCCGTGATATGCTTAAAGAAATTGATCTTGAGGATCTGCTTGAAACACTTAAGGTCGAATTGAAGGAAACCAATTCTGAAGCTAAGCGTAAGAAGTTTGTAAAGCGTTTAAAACTTGTCGAAGCTTTTATTAATTCGGGAGCTAGACCTGAGTGGATGATATTAGAAGCGGTGCCGGTAATTCCGCCTGGATTACGTCCGCTTGTTCCCTTAGAAGGCGGTCGTTTTGCGACATCTGATTTAAATGATCTTTATCGTCGGGTGATAAATAGAAATAATCGTTTAAAGCGTTTAATAGAGTTGCGTGCACCGGAAATCATAGTTCGTAATGAAAAAAGGATGCTGCAAGAATCTGTCGATGCATTATTTGATAATGGCCGAAGAGGTAGAGCCATCACCGGTGCAAATAAGCGACCGCTGAAATCTCTCTCCGATATGCTTAAGGGCAAACAGGGTCGTTTTAGGCAAAATTTACTTGGAAAAAGGGTGGACTATTCGGGGCGTTCGGTCATCGTGGTTGGTCCTGAATTAATGCTCCATCAATGTGGGTTGCCGAAGAAAATGGCACTCGAGTTGTTTAAACCTTTTGTCTACTCTCGCCTCGAGAAATATGCCATGGCAACGACGATTAAGGCTGCAAAGCGTATGGTTGAAAAAGAGCGGCCTGAGGTCTGGGATATATTGGAAGAGGTGATACGAGAGCATCCAGTAATGTTAAATAGAGCTCCAACGCTACATCGATTAGGTATTCAAGCATTTGAACCTGTGCTTATCGAAGGTAAAGCTATTCAACTCCATCCTCTAGTTTGTACAGCTTTTAATGCTGACTTTGATGGGGACCAGATGGCAGTCCATGTTCCTTTGTCACTTGAGGCTCAGCTTGAGGCTCGTGTTTTGATGATGTCAACAAACAATATTTTAAGTCCTGCTAACGGGAAACCAATTATAGTGCCCTCCCAAGATATAGTTCTTGGTCTTTATTATATGACCATGGAGCGTGAAGGCGTAAAAGGTGAGGGAATGGTTTTAGCTGACGGGGAAGAAATTGAGCATGCGTTGAATGAAGGCGTTGTCAGTCTTCATGCAAAGATCGTCACGCGGTATCAGACAGTAGATGGAGATGGCAACTCTATAGTTCGTCGGGTAGAGTCAACGCCTGGTCGGATGTTGCTTGCCGAACTCTTGCCGCGTCATCCAAAGGTGCCATTTGAGTTGGTAAACCGGTTGCTGACTAAAAAAGATGTATCATATGTGATAGATGAGGTTTATCGTCATTGTGGCCAGAAGGAAACGGTTGTTTTTGCAGATAAAGTCATGGGACTAGGGCTTCGTAACGCGTGTAACTCAGGTATTTCCTTCGGTAAGGATGATTTGATTATTCCAGAAGCGAAAAAGAAACTTGTTAACGATACTGAAGCGGTCGTCGAATCATACGAACGCCAGTATTTAGATGGTTTGATTACTCGAGGCGAAAAGTATAACAAGGCAGTTGATGCTTGGTCGCGCTGCACAGATTTAGTTGCAGAAGAAATGATGGCAGAAATAGAAAAAATTGAACCCAACGTCCCTGTTAACTCGGTTTATATGATGTCCGATTCTGGAGCGCGAGGTTCCGCAGCCCAAATGAAGCAACTAGCTGGGATGCGAGGTTTAATGGCAAAGCCATCAGGTGAAATAATTGAAACACCAATAATTTCAAACTTCAAAGAAGGTCTTTCAGTTCTTGAATACTTTAATTCAACCCATGGTGCACGTAAAGGTTTAGCTGATACGGCTCTAAAAACAGCTAATTCTGGCTATTTAACTCGACGGTTAGTGGATGTTGCGCAGGATTGTATAATAAATGAAGTTGATTGCAAAACTACACAAAGCATCACCGCAAATGCAGTTATTGAGGGCGGAGATGTGATTGTATCCTTGGGTGATCGGGTCCTTGGGCGAACAGTTGCGGAGGATGTAATTGATCCTGAAGCCGGTACGGTAATGATAAAACGAAATAAACTACTAGATGAAATTGATTGTGAAGCTCTTGATAAAGCTGAGGTTGAAACAATTCGCATCCGATCGGTTCTTACTTGTGAGACAAAAGCTGGTGTTTGTGGGGCTTGCTATGGCCGAGATCTAGCTCGTGGTACGCCGGTCAATATGGGAGAAGCGGTTGGGGTTATAGCCGCCCAATCTATTGGCGAGCCAGGAACTCAATTAACTATGCGTACGTTTCACATTGGCGGTGCTGCGCAGCGAGGAGCTGAGCAGTCAGCAATTGAATCTAATTCAGACTCAAAAGTAAAGTTGGTTAATTGCAGTGTTGTTAAGAATAGCTCCAAGGTTAATATTGTAATGACGCGTAACGCGGAAATACTTTTGATTGATTCCAAGGATCGCGAACGTGCACGCCATCGTTTACCATACGGTGCTACGCTCCTTATTAAAGATAAAAAGATGGTTAAACGCGGTGAAAAGTTAGCTGAGTGGGATCCCTATACTTTGCCGATTATTACTGAGAAGGAGGGCATCGTAAACTATGTTGATCTGGATGAAGGGGTTACGATGCGAGAATCTGTTGATGAGGCGACAGGTATTTCTAATCGAACCGTTGTTGACTGGAAACAGCAGCCAAAAGCCGCAGATCTTCGTCCTCGTATTACTCTTCGCGATAGTAAAGGTAATGTCGTATTACTTGGTAATGGCATTGAAGCGCGGAGCTTTATGCCTGTAGACGCTATTTTGTCTGTTGAAAATGGGCAAAAAGTTAATGCTGGTGATGTGCTAGCTCGTATTCCTCGAGAAGGTTCAAAAACTCGAGATATTACGGGAGGGCTTCCTCGTGTTGCTGAACTCTTTGAGGCCAGGATACCCAAAGACCATGCAATCATTAGTGAAAATGAGGGCCGAGTTGAATTTGGAAAGGATTATAAAAATAAGCGCCGAATTATTGTTGTGCCCGACAATAAAGATATGGAGCCGATGGAATATATGATACCAAAAGGTAAGCATATTAGTGTTCAGGAGGGTGATTATGTTACATGTGGAGATCCATTAATGGACGGAAATCCAGTGCCCCATGATATACTAAAGGTGATGGGTATCGAAGCCTTGGCCAATTACCTAATTGATGAAATTCAGGATGTTTATCGTCTTCAGGGGGTGCGGATTGATGATAAACATATTGAGGTTATTTCTAGACAGATGTTGCAGAAAGTCAAAGTAACGGATGGAGGGGATACAAATTATCTCGTGGATGAACTTATCGATCGGATAGAGTTTGAATCGGAAAATGAGCGGGTTAAATCTCAGAAGGGGAAAGTTGCGAAAGGTTCAACGGTCTTGCAGGGTATTACCAAGGCTAGCCTGCAAACGTCGTCATTTGTTTCTGCGGCTTCTTTTCAAGAAACTACGCGGGTGCTAACAGAAGCTGCCGTTTCTGGAAAGCGTGATAATTTGATTGGTCTCAAGGAAAATGTGATTGTTGGTCGTCTAATACCAGCTGGTACAGGTTCCGTTATGAACAATTTTCGTCGCGTAGCTGCCGATCGTGATAAAGAACTCCTTGTGAAAGAAGAGGAGATTGCGGCAATAGAAGATGTGAACTCCTCGGCGGAAGAAGTAACTGCCGAAGCGGGCGAATAATATTTTGACAATAGTAAATACTGATTTATTGGCTAAAACATAATGAATTCATTGAATTTTCTGATTTAAGTATAGTCTAAGGATAAAGTAATTCAGTAATGCCATAGCCACTTTGGGTTAATTATAACTACTCTTTGCAATTTATCTTGCAATTACACCTAAAGTAATTGTGTAAATTTTCACCTGCTGTGAATAAACTATTGAAAATAAATTAGTTTTTAGATTTTGATGGAATTCGGCATAATTATCAATTTTAGCGTAAAAAACTATATTCTTTAGCTTGACGGGAAAGAGAACCGCCCGTATATTCCGCGTCTTCCTGGGGACTGCTGGTGGTAGGTGTTCCGCCTAGACGCAGATAGTTCCCTGACAAGAAAAATGTGGACCAATATTCCTGGATTTAATTTCTGGGACGTTTGTTAGAAGATTAGATGCCCGCTGAGAGCAAACTTATGAGAAACTCTCAAGAGGGCTATGCTCGTTAGCTCTAGTTATGTGCTATGTTGTAATTTTTGAAGGAGTTGAATAGGCTGATGCCGACAATCAACCAGTTGATTCGTAAGCCCAGAAAGGAACCTTTAAAACGGACCAAGGTCCCAGCAATGGAAGCTTGCCCTCAAAAGCGCGGCGTTTGTACGCGCGTTTATACGACAACACCTAAGAAACCGAACTCCGCTCTTCGGAAAGTTGCTAGAGTACGCTTAACTAATGGGTTTGAAGTTACATCATATATACCCGGAGAAGGACATAATTTGCAGGAGCATAGTGTTGTTTTGATTCGAGGCGGCCGCGTAAAAGATTTACCTGGGGTGAGATATCATATAATTCGTGGCGTTCTTGATACGCAGGGCGTTGAAGACCGACGACAGCGTCGATCAAAGTACGGCACGAAACGACCCAAGTAGAGGATTGATTATATGTCACGTCGCCGCGCAGCAGTAAAACGTCAAGTTCTTCCGGATCCAAAATATGGTGATCTTGTAATTACGCGGCTAATGAACAGGTTGATGCTTGACGGAAAAAAATCTGTTGCTGAGAGAATTGTTTATGGTGCGTTTGATGATATTGAGAAAAAAGTTGGTTCAGATCCCGTTGTATTGTTCCATGAAGCATTGAATAATATTAAGCCCCAGGTGGAGGTTAGGTCCCGGCGGGTTGGAGGTGCGACGTATCAAGTTCCTGTTGAGATTCGCAATGAGCGATCGCAAGCTCTCGCACTACGTTGGATTATTGATTTATCCCGTAAGCGTTCTGAAAATACAATGGTAGAACGACTATCCGGAGAATTATTGGATGCAGCAAATAATCGTGGTGCCGCTGTTAAGAAACGTGAAGATACTCACAAAATGGCGGAAGCTAATAAAGCTTTCTCGCATTATCGTTGGTAAATCTGTTGGGTAGGTAGAATAATGGCACGCAAATCATCTCTGGAAAGCTACCGTAACATTGGCATCATGGCCCATATAGATGCTGGTAAAACAACTACCACAGAGCGGATCCTCTTTTATACCGGCAAGTCGTACAAAATTGGTGAAGTCCATGATGGAAACGCTACCATGGATTGGATGGAACAAGAGCAGGAGCGTGGCATTACCATAACCTCAGCGGCAACTACTTGTGAATGGAAAGACCATTTAATCAATATTATTGATACTCCTGGTCACGTCGATTTTACAATTGAGGTTGAAAGATCTCTGCGGGTACTCGATGGTGCAGTGGCGGTTTTTGACAGTGTTGCAGGAGTTGAGCCTCAGTCTGAAACGGTTTGGCGTCAAGCAGATAAGTATGAAGTACCGAGGATCTGCTTTATAAATAAAATGGATAGAACGGGAGCCGATTTTTACCGCTGTGTAGATATGATTATTGATCGTTTAGGAGCAGTTCCATTGGTTACTCAGCTTCCGATTGGAAGTGAGGGAGACTACTTAGGTGTTGTTGATTTGATTAAAATGCAGGCAATTACGTGGAAAGAGGAAGATCTAGGTGCTGAATTTGAATACTCGGATATTCCGAGTGATTTGGCAGATAAAGCAGCTGAGTATCGCGAAAAGCTTGTTGAATTAGCGGTTGAACAAGATGACATTGCTATGGAGGCCTACTTAGATGGTAATGAGCCGGATCAAGACACCTTGAAAAAATGCATTCGGAGCGGGACTTTGGCGGCTGCATTTGTACCTGTGCTTAATGGTACGGCATTTAAAAACAAAGGTGTTCAGCCGTTACTTGACTCAGTTATTGATTTTCTACCTAGCCCGATTGATGTTGAGGCTATCAAAGGTGTGAAGGCTGGAACTGACGAAGAAATTGAGCGTATAAGTTCAGATGAAGAGCCATTCTCTGCTCTTGCTTTTAAAATAATGAATGATCCATTCGTAGGATCGTTAACTTTTGTTCGAATTTATTCCGGGGTACTTGAAGCCGGTTCTTATCTTCAAAATACCGTTAAGAACAAAAGAGAGCGCGTCGGCCGTATGCTAATGATGCACTCAAATTCTAGGGAAGATATTAAAGAGGCGCGTGCTGGTGATATTATTGCCTTGGCTGGCCTCAAGGATACAACTACTGGTGACACATTATGTTCAACAGAAAGCCAGGTTATTTTGGAGCGTATGGAATTTCCTGATCCTGTTATAGAGATTGCGGTAGAGCCAAAAACAAAAGCAGACCAAGAAAAAATGGGGCAGGCATTGACTCGTTTGGCAGCCGAAGACCCTTCTTTCCGTGTTTCTAGTGATGAAGAAAGTGGCCAAACAATTATCAAAGGTATGGGTGAACTTCATTTAGATATCATTGTTGATCGTATGAAGCGTGAGTTTAGTGTTGAAGCTAATATCGGTGCTCCGCAGGTAGCTTATCGTGAAACAATCAAAGCACAAACAGACATTGACTATACTCATAAAAAACAATCAGGTGGAGCAGGTCAATTTGCTCGAATTAAAGTTACGTTTGAGCCTTTGCCTCCTGGGTCGGGATATGAGTTTTCGAGTCGTGTGGTTGGCGGTAATGTTCCCAAGGAATACATTCCAGGCGTTGAAAAAGGGTTTTTGAGCTCTCTGGAAACTGGTCCCCTGTCAGGATTTCCGGTAACAGATCTTAAAATTGAACTTTATGATGGAGCCTCTCATGACGTAGATTCATCTGTGATGGCTTTTGAAATCGCAGCACGTGCAGCCTTTCGCGAAGGAATAATGAAAGCAAGCCCGTGCTTGTTGGAGCCTGTTATGAAAGTTGAAGTTGTAACTCCAGAAGAGTATATGGGAGATATTATAGGTGATTTGAACTCTCGAAGAGGTAACGTTGGTTCGATGGATCAGCGTGGTAATGCGAGGGTAATTTCGTGTATGGTACCTTTGGCTAACATGTTTGGCTACGTGAATACGTTACGATCAATGTCACAAGGAAGAGCTCAGTTTTCAATGCATTTTAATCATTATGCTGAGTTGCCGGCTGCGGTGTCTGAAGAAGTACGCGAGCGTTTAGCGGGTTAAATTAGGATTTTAATAGAAATTTTTTGATCCATTAGGGTGGAGAGAGCTATGAGTAAAGAAAAATTTGAACGAACAAAGCCACATTGTAATGTTGGAACTATTGGTCATGTTGATCATGGTAAAACGACGTTGACTGCTGCGATTTCTAAGATTCTAGCGGCTCAGAGTGGTGGTGAATTCACAGATTTTGCTGATATTGATAAGGCACCTGAAGAGCGTGAGCGTGGTATTACAATTTCAACGGCGCATGTCGAGTATGAAACTGATAGTCGACATTATGCTCACGTTGATTGTCCGGGTCATGCGGATTATGTAAAAAATATGATCACTGGAGCAGCCCAAATGGATGGTGGAATTTTGGTTGTTAACGCGGCTGATGGTCCGATGCCCCAGACTCGTGAACATATTTTACTGGCTCGTCAGGTGGGTGTACCTGCTTTGGTTGTTTATCTTAATAAAGTTGATCAAGTGGATGATGAGGAACTACTAGAGCTTGTTGAAATGGAAGTTCGTGAACTTCTTACTTCTTATGAATTTCCAGGTGATGATATTCCGATTATTGCTGGTTCAGCTTTGGCGGCTCTTGAAGATCGCGATGAAGCGATTGGTAAAGAAAGTATCTTAAAGTTGATGGCTGCTGTTGATGAATATATCCCGCAGCCAGATCGTCCAGTTGATCAGCCAT
>CAZXGI010000093.1:0-8907 GCA_964639965.1 uncultured Rhodospirillaceae bacterium | reverse complement strand
AATAAAATCTAGGCGAATGGATTTTGAATCTTATCTAACTATTGAATTTAGCGTGGCAATATTGGCCGGATTTGCAGGTGCATATGTTCGCGGGTTTACCGGTTTCGGCGCTAATCTAATTTGGGCTCCAGCTTTAGTTACTGTAATTGAGCCTGTTCAAGCGGTGGCAATAATGGGAATAGTGGGGCTAGCGACAACAACACAAATCGCCGTTCCAATATTAAAACACGTCTCTTGGAAAGAGGTTTTCCCAATTATTATTTCATCATGGATCACGGCTCCACTCGGAATTTGGGTTTTATATGACCTAGATGCAGAGAACGTTCGGAAGATAATTGGGGTTTTCATATTAGTGATATCTTTTATTTTAATAACAGGATGGCGTTATCAGGGTAAACGAACTGGTGCCAAAGGCAAAATTGCCCAGGTAACAACAGGTGGAATTGCCGGTTGGCTCGCAGGGTTTGGTGGAATTGGGGGACCAATACCAGTACTTTATTTTATGGCAAGTGCCGATCGCCCATCGACTCAACGAGCTAATAACATTATTGCGGTTACTGCATTGATCCCTATGGTATTAGCTGTTTTGATATATAATGGTGCTGTCAATGACAAAACACTTGTTCAATCCGCTATATTATTTATTCCTTACACCTTAGGAACCTGGTTCGGCACGCATAGTTTTAAACATGCGCCCCCATCTATATTTAGGAAGGCTGTTCTATTTGTTCTAATCATTATTGGTACTTTAGCGCTGATAATATAAAATATTAATTTAATAAGTTAGTAAAATGTTCTATAAGGCTGCTTGAAGAAATTTCAATTATGTATCCCTACTATTCGATAATATACCCTTTAACAAATCAACCTGTAGTATCTCTAAAACAGATATCACAAAAAAACTGTCTTCAAAATTATTATTAGTGTACTACCAGACTGTAAAATAATCTAAAGGTCATTTCTAATAAGGTGTAATGTATGTCGTATAAATTAGCGGCCTCTTCCTGGGGTCAGGAAGAATTAAATGCAATTCAGCGCGTTATTGATTCAGACCAATACACAATGGGCACCGAAGTTACAGCCTTTGAAGAAGAATTTGCCGCATGGCACAATTTAAAATATGGCGTGATGGTTAATTCTGGATCATCAGCAAATTTAATTTCTATTGCCAGCTATTTTTATAAAAAGAGAGATCCATTAAGAGTTGGTGACGAAGTTATCGTTCCAGCCATATCATGGAGTACAACTTACTATCCCTTACAACAATATGGACTAAAACTAAAATTCATCGATGTCGAAATTGATTCTTTTAATATTGACATTACAAAGCTCGAAGATGCATTAAGTCCAAAAACTAAAATGATTGTTGCCGTAAGTATTCTTGGCAATCCAGCATCATTAGACCAAATTAGGAAATTTGCTAATAAACATAGCCTATATCTAGTCGAGGATAACTGCGAATCACTTGGTGCGGAACTGCCAAATGGGCGCAAAACTGGTACTTTTGGCGATTTAAATACATTTAGTTTCTTTTTCTCACATCATATTGCTACAATGGAAGGTGGCATGGTTTTAACTAATGATGGAGAACTTTTTCACCTTTTGCGGTCAATCCGCAATCACGGTTGGACCAGGGACGTTCCCACACCCTCAAAAATATATGAAACAAAAAGTGATGATTTTTTTGAAGCCTATAGATTTATATTGCCCGGATATAATGTAAGACCAATTGAAATGGCTGGAGCTATTGGCCGTGAACAACTCAAAAAATTAGAAGGTTTTATTGATAAGCGGCGAAAGAATTTATCTGTTTTCCAGAGTTTATTTGGTAATGATGAGCGTTTCATCATTCAAAAAGAATATGGTAAAAGTTCAGCGTTTTCATTCCCCATAGTATTAAATCCTGCTCATAAGCCCGCTCGCAAAAAAATGTTAGAAGCATTAAAAAAGGCTAATATAGAATACCGTATTATCACTGGTGGCTGTTTTCCTCGCCACGACGTAATTAAATATTTTGATTTTGAAATAACAAATATAGATAATGCAAATATAATTCATGAATATGGACTTTTTTTTGGTAATCATCCAATAAACTTAACCGATGAACTGAACCAAGCATATGAGATCTTGGATGCAACCTTCAATTAACTTGATAACGGAATAAAAAAAATGGGTGAAAAAATTCTTATAACCGGCGGGGGGGGGTATCTTGGTTCTATGATTGTACCAACAATGCTCGAAGCTGGTCATAATGTAACCGTATTGGATAACTTCATGTTTAGGCAAAATACTCTTGCCCAAAATTGTTCCAACTCAAACTTTGAAGTTTACCGAGGAGATGCTAGAGATGAGCGTACTTTGAAACCTCTCGTTAAAAATGCCGATATAATTATCCCACTAGCGGCTATTGTTGGCGCCCCTATGTGTGAAGCCGATGAAATCGCTGCAACCTCAACCAATAGAGATTCAATCATTACAATGATCAAGATGCTAAGTATTGATCAACACATAATTATACCAATTACAAATTCCGGTTATGGAATCGGTGACAAAAACCAAGAATGTGACGAAGAATCGCCCCTCAGACCTATTTCTTTGTATGGTGTTTCTAAGGTTGACGCTGAAAAAGCGGTGCTTGATAGAGGTAATGCCATAAGTCTCAGATTAGCAACAGTCTTTGGAATGTCACCACGCATGCGGATCGATCTTTTGGTTAATGATTTTGTTTATCGCGCTATTACCGATCGGGCGGTGGTTCTTTTTGAATCCCACTTCAAACGAAACTATATTCATATACAAGATGCCGCCCGTGCATTTAAACATAGTATCGATAATTTTAGTAACATGAAAAATAAGCCATACAATGTGGGGCTTTCGAACGCAAACCTTTCGAAAGTAGAGCTGTGTAAAAAAATCAAAGAACATATTCCAAATTTTGTTTATCTAGAAGCCCCTATTGGTGAAGATCCGGATAAACGAGATTATATTATATCTAATGCCCGTATAGAAGCAACGGGATATAGGACAATATATTCTTTAGATAATGGAATTATTGAATTGATTAAAGGCTATCGCATGATTCGGAATACGATATACGGTAACGTTTGATAGAGACCAACGTAATAATAAAACTCGGTACAATGACCATCAATAATTACAATAAAAAGAAAAAGAAAAATAATCTGGACTACACAATCTTATATACCTTATGCCTTGGTAGACAAAGATGATTATAACACGGACCCCGTTTCGTATTTCATTTTTCGGTGGTGGTACAGATTACCCATCTTGGTATGAAAAAAATGGTGGAGCTGTATTGGCAACCTCAATCGATAAATATTGTTATATTAGTATCCGATATTTACCACCTTTTTTTGAACATCGACATCGAATCGTATACTCAAAAGTAGAACACGTTACCTCAATTAATGAAATTCAACATCCAACAGTAAAAGCTATTTTAAATGAACTGAACCCAAAAAAAGGCTTAGAAATTCATCATGATGGCGATTTGCCAGCTCGAGCAGGACTGGGTTCAAGTTCATCATTTGCAGTTGGGTTGCTAAATGCAATAAATGCCCTTGAGGGACGCCGAAGTACTAAACAAGATCTCGCTGCACATGCAACCTATATTGAACAAGAAATAATGAAAGAAAATGTAGGTTGCCAGGATCAAATTACAACGGCATATGGTGGATTCAATATAATTAAATTTGAACCAGATGGTACTAAAAATGTATCACCAATTATAACAAATCTAGGAAATATCCGTAATCTGGAAGATTCTATGCTACTTTTTTATACAGGGGTTTCAAGATTTGCATCAGAAATCGCGGGGGAGCAATTAAAAAACTTTGGCAGTAGAAAATCAGAGCTGTCTCAAATGCATGAAATGGTGGAGGAAGGCGCCAAAATTTTAGAACAAAAGAAAGATTCAATTAAAGAATTTGGAAATTTACTGCACGAAAGTTGGATGCTAAAGAAAACACTCGCCAACTCTGTAACCACTACTGAGATTAATGATATTTATGAAAAAGGACGCAGTGCTGGAGCATATGGTGGAAAACTTCTGGGAGCTGGAGGTGGGGGATTTATTTTATTTGTAGCCCCAAAAGAAAAACATCCTATCATCAAAAAAATCCTTTCTAATATAGTATATGTTAATTTTAAGCTGGATCATGACGGCAGTAAGGTTATTGTTTATGATCCTGAAGAAACCGAAAATAGCTAATATAATTAAAATATGAAGATTAATTTATTGATTTTTGGTAAAATCTGACGCTTTTATTAATATTGGCCAGTTAACTTGAAAATTCTAAAGTAATTTTATGCCTAGAGCTATTACCTTTGATGTTATCAATACCACGCTGAGGTCACGCAAACCCTTTGAAGAAGTATTCAACCAGCATAAACGGGTGAAAAAGCTTGAACCACGAGATCGAAATTTAGCATATAATATTATTTTGACTACTCTAAGGCACATGGGACAAATAGACGATATTATTAGCCAATTTTTAACAAAAGATCTCCCTAAGAAGGCTATGGATACAAGAATTATTCTTCGTATTGGTATATGCCAACTTTTATTTCTAAATATTCCATCATATGCAGCCGTTGACACAAGTGTAAAACTAGCTATCCAAAAACGCCAAGACGCGCATAAGAAACTGATAAACGCAATATTACGAAGAGTTGCCCGAGAAGGGAAAAAACTTACTGAAACACAAGATGCCGAGAGACTAAACACACCAGATTGGTTGTGGAATTCTTGGACAAAGGCATATGGCGAGCAAACTACGCGAAATATTGCTAGGGCACACCTTAAAATACCACCCTTAGATATATGGGTTAAATCTGACCCTAAAATTTGGGCCGATAAACTTGGCGGTCAGATACTTTCAACCGGGGGTATTCGGCTACCACCATCGACAAACATCCCCTCCCTTAATGGTTATAGAGCAGGAGCATGGTGGGTACAAGATGCTGCGGCCACTCTACCCGTCCAACTATTTGGTAATAATTTAAAGGGAAAAAAAATCGCCGATATTTGCTCGGCACCTGGTGGTAAAACAGCTCAATTAATTTCAGCTGGTGCTAAGGTGATCGCGCTGGATAAATCAGAAAAACGTTTGCAAATCTTAACAGAAAATCTCAAACGCCTCTCTTTTTACCCGGAAATAATTTGTGAAGACGCAGAAGTTTGGCGACCCAAAATATTGTTAGATGGAGTACTAATTGATGCACCGTGCAGCTCAACTGGCACAATAAGAAGACACCCAGATGTTAAATATCTCAAGAATGACAAAATAGTTCTTCAGGCACATCACACCCAACTTCGCTTATTAAAAGCAGCGACGGAAATGACTAAACCAGACGGTCAGATTGTTTTCAGTACTTGTTCACTCCAACCTGAAGAAGGGCCAAATGTCATAGACGTTTTTCTTTCTGAAAACCCAAATTGGCAACGCAAACTAATCAAATCTAAAAATATTAAAAAACACGCTGAATTTATTACTAATGCTGGTGATATAAGGACACTGCCCTTCCATTTAAGTAATTTTACCAACAAAAAACACTCAATAATAAAAAAAAATATGGACGGTATGGATGGTTTTTTTTCAACATGTCTTATCCGTAAATAATTAAATTTTAATGATTCGTTGTCGTTTCTAATTTAGATTAAATAGAAACTTGAAATCTACTTAATAAATTTTATAAATTCATTAATGACCACATTAGCGATGCCAAGCATATATCTCGAACCAATAAATCAAGTTACAATATTAGGTAAATTTTATCGGCTAATCTATCGCAATCCTCTTTACCTATATACTTTGTTTGGACGAACACCTAAACGTTTGCTTGGTACACCACTTGAACTTATACCGGGCAATCCTACAACAGGACAATCTATTCTTGCTGGTAAATTAATAATTGATAATGAATGGTGGCCATTAGATAATATAAGCGAAATTTCAAATAACAGAAGCCCCCAGTGGCAGGCATATTTTCATGGATTTAGCTGGCTAAGTGATCTTCGAGCTGTCGGAAACAAACGTGCTAGGTACTTGGCCCATAAACATGTTGCCACTTGGCTCAACACATACACCAGATGGTCACCTTTAGCTTGGCAAGCTGATATTCTAGGCCAACGACTGACAAATTGGATAACTCATTTTGGGTTTTTTGCTAGCGACGCAACAAAAGAATTTAATGACCTTTTCTTTCAAGCAATTACAAAACAAGCCCGCCATCTCAATCGCAGCTTAATTAAAACTATTGCTGGACCAGGACGAATTCGAGGATTAAAAGGTTTGATTTATTGTGGTATATCTCTCCCAGACTTTGAAGTTTATAAAGATAATGGGTTACGATTACTTGAAAGTGAATTAAAACTGCAACTATACCCCGACGGGGGTCACTATTCACGAAGCCCTCAAATTCACCTAGAAGTTTTGGCAGACCTCATTTCTATTCGCCATACACTTAAAATAGCCCATATTGATGTCCCTAATTGGCTAATAAATGCAATTAAGATTATGGTACCATTATTACGAACCTTCAGACACGCAGATGGTGGTTTAGCGTATTTCAATGGTTCTGGTATAGGTGAACCTGCGATGATTGATATACTTTTACTAAAATCAGGAGTAAAAACACGGGCTATCTCTAGCGCACCCCATTCTGGTTTTCAACGAATCGTTGCTGGTAAAACTATGATGCTGATTGATACCGGATCCCCTCCAGAATCAAAGGCCAATAAATGGGGACATGCTAGTGCTTTAGCTTTCGAAATGAGCTCTGGAAAAGATCGAATTATTGTTAACTGCGGAATACCCAAAAATCCAACTAAAGAATGGCAAAAAGCTCTACGTTCTACTGCTGCTCATTCTACAATAACTGTAAATAACACGAACTCCTCTGAAATTAATTTAAAAGGTGGTTTTATTGGCAAGACTGGTCAAGTGACTTCCAGTCGCCGTGAAATCGGCGGTAGCACAATAATTGAAGCAAGTTATGATGGTTATTCAAATTTATTTGGATTAATACATCGTCGTCTTATCATGCTCGCACCAGATGGTAACAAAATACAAGGTGAAGACAATTTAATCGGCACCAGCGGCCATAATTTTAATCTACGTTTTCATCTACATCCAAATGTTCAAGTCACCAATCTACAAAATAAATATTCAGCAATTTTAAAAACTCGTAAAGGGACGGGCTGGAGATTTACGTGCATTGATCAAGTTATCATCCTTGAAGAGAGTATTTATTTTGATAACAATAATAAACGCCGAAAAACCAAACAAATTCACATATCGGGACCCCTGGGAAAAACTGGTGCAATCATAAAATGGCGACTCAGCAGAATCTAATGTTCATCGTTCAACATAATTTACCTCAACCAGTTTGCAATGTTCCTAAAACAGTTAGGATGCCCGAATCACATATGCAGCGTGGGCATATTATATGACGTCAAAACACATAAACAAAATCAAAAGAAAATTTGAGAAAAAATCTGCTAGGATAGGTATAATTGGTCTCGGTTATGTTGGACTACCGCTAGCTCTGACATTCGTTAATAATGCATTCCAGGTTTATGGTTTTGATATAGACCAAACAAAAATAGACTCGTTAACTAGTGGGACGTCTTATATTCAATATATTTCTAACGAAAATATCTCCAGATCTGTATCAAACAATATATTGATGCCGACAAGTGATTTTTCCAAAATTTCCGAAGTTGATGCTATCTTGATTTGCGTGCCAACCCCTCTTACCAAAAATCTAGAGCCGGATCTAACCTTTATCACCTCCACGGCTGAATTTATAAAACCTTATCTTAAAAAAAATCAATTAATCGTTCTTGAATCAACTACATACCCTGGCACAAGCACAGAAGTGTTGAAACCTATTTTAGAAGGTGATGATTTAACTTCAGGCGAGGATTTTTTCCTGGCTTACTCACCCGAACGCGAAGATCCAGGTAACAAAATTTTCAAAACTGCGGGTATCCCAAAAATAGTTGGGGGGGATGGTGATAACGCACTTCAAATTGCATGCGCGATGTATGATCAAGTTGTTGTCGAAACAATCCCGGTTTCATCATTGGAGATCGCCGAGGCGGTTAAGTTAACCGAGAACATTTTTCGCTCTGTGAATATCGCAATGGTTAATGAACTCAAAATTATTTATGAAAAAATGGGTATAGACATCTGGGAAGTTATTGAATCTGCAAAAAGTAAACCCTTTGGTTATATGCCCTTCTATCCTGGCCCAGGTCTTGGAGGTCATTGTATTCCAATTGATCCATTTTATCTGACCTATCGAGCAAGACAATTTGGACAAAAAACAAAATTTATTGAACTCGCTGGCAAAATTAACACGCAGATGCCAGCCCATATAATTGAGGTGTTGGAAAATACCCTAAAAACCAAGTTTAAAAAGACTCTTAAGGGGGCTAAGGTCTTAATTCTAGGCCTAACATATAAAAAGAATGTTGATGATACTCGTGAAAGCCCCGCTTTTGCTTTGTTACGATTGCTAAAATCACGTGAATCTATGACAGCTTATTTCGATCCGTTCGTTCCCAGTATTCCCAAAACCCGTGAACACTCAGATTTCGCCGGACAGAAATCTATTGATTGGTCTGGTGAAGAACTGGCAAAATACGATGCCGCTATTATATGCACAAACCATGATAATGTGAATTACGAAGAACTCGTTGCAAAAAGTAAGTTGATCGTTGACACCAGAAATGCAACCGCATTAATTAATGACAAGTCAGGAAAGATCATCAAAGCGTGATTATGAGTCTTAAATGAAGATACTTGTTACCGGAAGTGCCGGTTTTATTGGTAATGAACTATCATTGCGACTACTTAAAGACGGTCATGAGGTTGTTGG
>CAZXGI010000092.1:0-8918 GCA_964639965.1 uncultured Rhodospirillaceae bacterium | reverse complement strand
AAGGCATGCAAGCCATGCTTGACGGAAAATTAGATGTTTTTCTTAGGCCAACAGCAATTGGCTCGGCGGTAATTAACCAAATTGGGGCAAAGAACAAGTTTTACCTTCTTGGAGCTGGTAAAGTCGCCGATTCAAAAAAATGGAATGATATCATGATCAAGCGTCTGAAAAATGGAAATATTACGATCCCGGCTGGCACCTACCCAAATCAGCTAGGGGGAGATGTAAGAACGACCATTGCAAATAACTCTATAATAGTACGTGCCGACATGGACAGTAACCTAGTATATAAAATGGTTAAAGCTACCTGGGAAAATTTAGATGAAATACATAAAAGCGCAGTCGTTCTAAAAACGCTTAGCCCTAAAAATGCTTTTGCTGGCGTAAATCTGCCACTTCATCCTGGTGCCGTTAAGTATTACAAAGAAGTCGGAATTAAAATCCCACCAGATATTTTGCCATAACTAAAAGAAATCTGGATCCGATAATACTGACGTGAGAAATCACGCCAGTATTATCTTTTTTTTAGGTTCAAATTCTAGATGCTATGCAAACACCTGAGAAAAAAAATCAAACTGGTTGGCGTGTTACTATCATATTCCTTGGGGGATTGTTCGTAGCACTAGTTGGCATTGTTAACTCCTATCCAACTTATTGGATCATCCCAAGACTAGGTCCATTTGCACCAGAAATTATAAGACCTTTGATCCTAGGGTCATCTGTATTAATCGTAATTTTCAAATACTCATTTACCGCGAGCTTTTCTAAAAAAAACCCAAGCAATAAATGGTTAGGTTTCATAGTTGACCTCACTATTTGTATCGCAATAACGATCGCCCTGTGGTGGTTTACCATTGATATGCTAGACATGGTCGAAACGATGGTATTGTTTGAACCAATTCATTCAATCATTGCTTTGGCTGCCTCAGCGGCTTTCATAATTCTCTGCTGGCGTGTCTGGGGGGCCGCTCTAGCAATTGTTGGCATAATTACATTATTTTATTATTTCACGGGTCCTTACTGGCCTGGTATTTTTAGAACCGCTCCTTTTGATTTGATGAGCAGTGCTGCCGAAGATCTATGGTTTAATCTTGGTGAAGGGATCGTTGGTGGCATTACAGCGATCCTTATTTTTACCGCATTTCCATTCGTTCTTTTAGGAGCCATGCTTGAACGAACAGGCGGCGCTCGCTCACTTATTAAAATCGCCTTTCATTTTACTCGAAAGTTAAGAGGCGGCCCTGCCCATGCTGCCATTTTATCATCAGCATTATTTGGTACTATGTCAGGTGGCGCCGTTACAAACGTCGTAGCAACCGGAGTAATAACTATACCAATGATCAAACGGCGCGGGTTCAAACCGGCTTTTGCAGGCGGCGTTGAAGCTACAGCTTCAAGCGCAGGCCAAATTATGCCCCCCGTAATGGGTGCCGCAGCTCTGGTAATGGCCGATATTACTGAAATCCCTTACATCAACATAATAATAGCAGCCCTTGTTCCAGCCCTCTTATACTATGCGAGCTTATTCACAAGCGTCGTTTTTGAATCAAGACGGCTAGGTATTGAGGCTGTTGCAGATCTTTCAGATACGGATGCCGATCTCACAGTCCGGCGTCAAGATTATTATAACCTGATATTAATATTTGTTCCGATTGCAACGGTGATTTTTGCATTATTGTGGGGCTTCTCCCCGGCAGGTGCGGGTAATATTGCGTTAACAGTTTTAATTCCTTTGAGTTTCTTGAATCCCGAAGTTCGGGAAGCTCCCAAGTTGGTTATTATAGCACTCGCAAATGGTGGACGCCAGTTTGGTGAACTTCTGATGTCAGTTGCCGTTGTAGGTATAATTGTTGCTGTCTTAGCTGCTACCGGTTTACCAAGTGACTTTACGCTTTTGGTGAGCCAAGCGGGCGGTACTGAACTTATATTTACTTTAATCATTGCGGCTGCCGCAGCCCTCATGCTTAGCATGGGTATACCAACCCTACCGGCCTATTTAACCGTAATTCTAATCCTAGGCCCAGCGCTGACCAAGTTAGGGCTTTCGGTTCTAATTGCCCACTTATTTGTTCTCTATTTTAGTGTAGCATCATCTATTACACCCCCCGTTGCCATTGCGGCATATGCTGCAGCTTCGATTGCTGGTGGACCGCCAATGATGACTGCTGTATATGCCATGCGGATAGGACTCGTAAAATTCTTGGTCCCTTTTGTATTTGCCTTTTATCCAGTAATTTTGATTGTGGAAGAATCAGGGGTTCATTTCGATTTAATATCATTCATATCAATCTTAATTAGGCTAATTGTTGTAATTTATTTAATTTCTAGCGCTGTAATTGGATTTGACCAACGCCGGCTACCAGCTTGGGAAATTATATTACGGATAACATTAGGATTATTAATTATCTTTACGGACCAATTTATTCATTGGAGTGCAACTGGAATAGCAACAATATTCTTAAGCTGGCACTTTCTGAAATTCAGGAAACACCTATTTGATGGATCCGTCCTCAAAAGATAGATGTAATGATAGGTGATGGTTAATCATTAGAAACTCTTTATGTCATTTAATTTGTATGAGCTTTTTATTAACATTGATTGGTATGGTAAAAAATGAGTGATAATAAAATAACAATATCCTTCGACCACTATCTTTTATTCACAAAAGATTTAAAAAAAACAATCGACTGGTATAGTAGCGTGCTTGGTATTAAGCCAGGCCCCACTCCTAAATTTGATGTACCAGTTCATTGGTTGTATTTAGGAGACCAGCCAATAATTCACGCCGCTGAACGAAACAATAAAGACAATATAGAATCATATATTGGAAAAGTAGACTATCAAAACGAAATAGGCAGTGGGCTTATCGATCTTATCGCTTTTATTTGTTCAGGCTTGACGGCAATGCTGGCGAAACTCAAATTGTTAAATGTTGAATATACAGAACATAGGGTCGATATAAACAGCAGATACCAAATATTTTTCTTCGACCCTAACGGTATAAAAATTGAACTCGATTTCCAGGCAAGTGAGGTGGGTGATCGTATGGCGCCAAGTTAATTGCATAATAACAATAGGTTTATAAGGATCTCTTACACTAATGATTAAATACATAATGGCCTTATTATTGATGACAATAACGACAGAAGTTAATTCAAAGGAAATTCGGCAAAATGCTCACGAGTTTACGTTTGATTCCATTGATGGTGGCACATTAGAACTATCAAAATATACTAACAAAGTTCTGTTAATCGTGAACACTGCCTCACACTGTGGTTTCACGCCTCAATACAATGATCTCCAAAACTTGTGGGATCAGTATAAAGATAAAGGCCTCATTATTATAGGTGTCCCTTCTGGTGACTTTGGCAATCAAGAGCTAGATAGCAATATTAAAATTAAAAATTTCTGTAAAGTAAATTTTAATGTAAATTTCCCTATGGCATCGCTTTCCCACATTAAAGGAAAAAAGGCTCACCCATTCTACAAATGGGCAAATAAACAGGTTGGATTTACCGGAAAGCCTAGATGGAATTTCCATAAATTTTTAGTAGGGCCTCAGGGACGTTTAGTTGACTGGTTTGCATCAACAACAAAGCCCACATCCGTAAAAATTAAATCTAAAATTGAGAAACAACTCTCTTTAATTAAGAAGAATTAAGGTTCTCCTATGGAAAAAAATGTTTAAATTATTAATTGGTATAGGGTTAGGGCTTTGGATCGGATTAGAATTTACCGAAGAGATCAAAAACCTTATAGAGATCATCAATAACGTCACTGATTAATGGTTGAGCCATATATTAATACAAATTTTAATATAAAATTGTTTTCTAATTGAAATTCCAATTAACATTTTTCTAGTTATTTACCGTCATAATATAATATATTATTGATCCATATACCCTCTTTCACTCGGCCATCAGAAAAAGTATAGGTTCCGTATCCGTTTTTCTGTCCATTTTTCCATTGTCCAACATAAATATCTCCTGCATGCAGAGATTTGGTGCTAAAAATATATGTACCATGTCCATCAGGTTTTCCTTCTCTAACACCACCTACATATATATCACCTGAAAATTTTGACGAAGGACCAAAAATGTAGGTACCGTGGCCGTTTTTCTTACCGGCCCAGAACTCACCAATAAATTTGTTTCCATTGGCAAAAGTATGTGTCCCCAGCCCTTTAGGTTTTCCATTTTTCCATCTACCAACATATATATCACCAGCCTTATTTGATGTTGAACCAAAAGTATAGGTGCCTTGACCTTCCTTTATTCCATTCTTAAATTCACCTTCATAAATATCTCCTATAAATTTAGACAACCTTCCATACGTAAAGATCCCTCGTCCATTCGGTTTTCCGCCTTTAAACTCTCCAACATATTTATTACCGTTTGCTGAGGTATAGGAGCCTTGCCCATTCTTTATACCATTTCTCCATTCGCCAATATAAATGTCACCCGCGTATCTTGACGAAGGGCCCCAGGTGTAGGTTCCATTGCCATTAGGCTCTCCATCCATAACTTCGCCGACGTAAGTATCCCCAGCAAATTGAGGTAAACCTTCATACGTATATGTACCTCGCCCAGTTTTTAATCCATCACGAAACTCACCAACGTACTTTTTCCCACTAGCAAAGGTGTAAACACCCCGTCCATTGGGTTTTCCATCCTTGACTTCACCCTCATAAACATCACCAGCAAACTTTGTTTGCGGACCGAAGGTATATATGCCCCGACCATTAGGCTTTCCACTACTCAACTCACCAATATAAATGTTTCCTTTAAACTCATTATTGGCAAGAAAGTAGTATGTACCAATACCAAAAAACTCTCCATCTTTCCATTGCCCAACATATTTGTCGCCTTTAAACTCATTGTCAGCTAAATAATAATAAGTTCCTTGCCCATCAAATTTACCGTTTTTCCATTCACCAGAATATTTATCTCCTTTTACGTTATTTTCAGAAAATAAATCTACGGTGCCATAGCAATTGGTCCATGTTTTAAAATTATAATCACCTCGGCAGGCTGGCAAATTTATACTAGGCTCGGTAACTAAACTTCGCGTACAACCAACAACTGCCAAGAGTATTAAAACTGAAAATATTATTTTGATAGTTTGCTTCATCACTATAGCTATTAACTAAAAAATCTGACTCTAAATTGATCGAAAGCCTGATATGTGAATGCATCTTTCGCGACAATTATATTAAAAGACCTAAGGTCAGCAAAAAATTTAACATGATGATTATTTTTCAAATTAATCCGGATACTTTCAATTAACTTTAACATCTGAGGCATACTCCAATAACCACTATTTCTTCTTGTAACAAAAATCAATTATAATTACTAATTTGTAGTGCCTAATAATAAATTAAACAGTAAACTATGATTAGCATTACTAATCATAATAAATTATGGTATGGTCACATAATATGCAAGTTCAGGCCTTAAAAGATGAGAATGGTGATTTTATATTGTCTTTTGACGACACAATGGTCACGCTCGACTCAAGTAATTTAAAACGCTTGTTAATTGAGATTATTCAAGCTTACGCAAGCAACGGCGGGACTTCCAAATTTAGTCCTACTGACTTTTTCAATCGATTAAAACAGGCCGACGATGTAAGTGTGCAAACACTAATTCAAACCGCAGAACACGACGACGTCGTAGCCATGATAAAGGCTTCAGAGAAAGACGAAGAATTGCAAAAAAAATTATTTAACAATATGAGTGCTAATTCTAAAAAAACTCTTGAGGAAGAAGTTGAATTTAGATTCAAAGACGCAGCAAAAGACGAGCAAGTTAATGCTGCTCTATTGCGACTAACAATGGTATGTAATACCCTGCAAAGAGAAGAAAAAGCCAATATTTAAGGTTCCTTTGTATAATAAATTAATTCTAAGCACTGATTTCTCATATTCTTTATTTTGGAGAAGCTATGCCACTAAAAGCTTCCAATAACATTAAATAAGGGGTTTCCTAATGGCCGAACGCATTTGGGATAAATATATTTCAGAACGAGATCAAAGTGTTTTTAATGCTGCGGGTTTTGGCAACAATGCTGGTTACGGAAAACGTCCAGTCTTAATGATAATTGATGTCAATTATGCTTTTTGTGGCGATCGTCGTGAACCAATCCTAAAATCGATAAAACGTTGGAAACTTTCTTGCGGTGAAGTCGCTTGGGATACTTTGCCTACTTTAATTAGACTGATCGAAGCCGCACATTTTAAAAAGATTCCAGTTATTTTTACGACGGGATATAGTCGAGCTGACAAGTGGGATAGGGGAAGTTGGTCATGGAAGAATCCTCGAGGTGAGAACATAAAAATTTCGGACCCAAAAATAAAAACAAATAGAAATGCAAACGATATTATGGACGAGATTGCCCCAAAACCTCAAGACATAGTAGTTTGGAAACAAAAACCGAGTGCATTTCATGAAGCCCCAACTATGAGTTATTTAAATTTACTCAAAGCGGATACGGTTATTATAGCTGGCACCACGACGTCTGGATGTGTGCGCGCAACGGCAGTTGATGCTTTTAGCAATAACTTTCATGTAAGTGTTGTTGAAGATGGATGTTTCGACCGATCAGATATCTCCCATGCAGTAACGCTTTTGGATTTACATGCAAAATATGCCGATGTTGTGAAAAGCGATGGGGTGCTCGAATATTTTGATATCCTACCCGACGATCTTTTTAATTTACCATCAAGAACACCCACTCAAACTAAATAATCAAAACAAAAAGAGACATTCTAATTATTATTAATTTATTATACATATCAAAAAATCATTTTTTTTTGTATACTCATTAATTTACAATTGCGGTATAGTTCTTCGATAATACTCCAAAAGTTCCTTAATTTCATCGGCTACGACAGCACCAGCCTTAGCATGAGGGGCTTCATCATCATCACCTTGACCAGGATATTCTTCTAAAGATTGGTAGCTTGCTCGATTTGTCACGCCACCCCACCAACGCCGTACGTTTGGTCGACCATCTAGCCACAAATGTAATAATCGCAGCATATCTAACACCTTTATAAAAGGGACAATAGTAGTCTCAACCAATGTAAATTGATCCCCCATTATCCAGGGCCGGCCATCAGAAAGGGTGTTTTCCATCCTTATAAAGGTTCGTTCCCAAGCACCAATAGCCCTTAAAACATAAGGAGATTCGAGTCCTTCACGGATACAAGATTGCTGGCGATGAAGGCGATCTATATCAGTTACACTCTTCCATCGTTCTTCCATTTGTTCCCGAGGTATTTCAAGACGAAACTTAGTAACAAAATTTAGCGAGGCCGTGGCTTGGTATCCAGACTCATCAGATTCTTTGATCCATTCTCTTAAATGGCATCTGTCTACTGGATCCTTAGGCTTGAGTGCCGGATTCGGTTTTAGATCATCAATATAATCACATATTATTGAGGATTCACGAATAACCTTACCATCATGCACAAGTGTTGGCACCTGCGCCTTTGGATTGAGTTTTAGATATTCGGGTTTAAATTGATCGCTGTTCAACAACACCAGATTTTTTGGAATCCAATCGTCAATACCCTTCTCCGCTAATGTCATCAAAGCGCGATTGGAACAAATGGAATCAGCTTCTTCAAGGTAATATAGTTCTAGCATGGATTTTATTCTCCTATCTTTTAACCTACTTTCGTATCAAAACATAAGATGGAACAGGAATACCTTGCGAAACATACATGTTCTCTAATTGTTGGTGTACGGCATTAATCAATTTATCGGCTTTAACGGGAACATCAGCAACCCCTTTACAGAGATTGATATTTTCTTGTTGTGCTTCGACCATCGGCAAATCATCACCACTAATTACCGAATGTTGTTCATGGTAAATATCATCATCTGTCGGATATTCGTTGCCATCAATACCAAAGTTCCTAGTAAAATCCATAAAATAATGGGTTGTGATTTCTGTTTCTGGGGTCATTATATGGTCATGGTTAATAAGTATCTTATTTTCAAAATTTTCAAACTCTAGATGAACGTGAATAGTGTTTGGAGCTTCCCACATTTGGATATTTGTTCGATCTACATTGTTCTTAAAATTTCCCCATTTTTTGGGAAAACTAGCAACTTCAACATTAGTAAGTTTTCTGTAACTATGAATATTATTTTCCTCCCTCCAGGTCCGGAATTCAACTTTATCGGGTTGAGGACCACCCATAATTCCCGATTTGGAACCAAGCGTATCTGAATGCAAATAATCTGCATGGGAAATATCTAACAAGTTATCGGCTACCAACTGATGGTTTGCCTTAACATAAAAATAAACATAGACCGGACTTCGTCCAACTTCGTTGGTCCACGGAAGATCAGGAATTTTTCGAGTATCAACTTTTTTCTTATCACCTCGCCAAATCCAAACAAATCCCCATTTTTCTTCAACGGGATAAGCTTTTATATGGGCTCTATTTGGAATCTTGTCTTGGTGGGGTATATGCACGCAATTGCCTAAATTATCAAATACAAATCCATGGTAAATACATTGTATGTTATCATCTAACACACTTCCCGTAGACAAGGGCGCTTGACGATGAGAGCACCTATCCTCCAATGCAACCGGATTTCCTTGAGAATTACGATACAAAACAACCGGTTCATTGCAAATCAACCGCCGTAAGGGTTTGGATCCCACCTGATGGGGTAAGGCTGCGCAGTACCAATAATTATCTAAGAACATCTATGTTATTACCTATTTCAGAAGCAATAATTCTCAGAAAAAATATCACTTCAGAAAAATTACTGTTTATTAATTGTATCAAGTAGTCAATTTACTCTAAGTCTTTGAAAAAACTGGTGGAGCCGATCGGGATCGAACCGACGACCTCTACAATGCCATTGTAGCGCTCTCCCAACTGAGCTACGGCCCCGACA
>CAZXGI010000091.1:5283-9074 GCA_964639965.1 uncultured Rhodospirillaceae bacterium | reverse complement strand
TAGAATATCCATTTGAAAACATTTTTTAGGTCTCAAATCTCATGTGGGGGGGGGATAATTAGCAAACCTCATTCACGGTTGAAAAAAGATACCGAGGGCACCGCCTAGTGCAACGGGACTAGCTTGAAACCTGTGCAACAAAGACCGCTTCCGATAGCCTTATATGGCCGAACACAGAGGAAATTGTCTCGTAAATTGCTGGAGTCATCTTAGTATAGCAAGTACTTAGCGCCAACCCAATTTCACAGATACCGCCCTAAGACAAATTTATTGTATATCCAATTTTATATGTATATGTTTTTATTAATTTTGCTATCACAAGAACGATAACCCGCCAACAGGAGATAGAAATGAATACACCACTCAAATTAATCATGGGAGCCGCACTCGCTCTGACCGCTTTCCAGACACCGGTGACCGCTGAAACAGAACTTAAATTTGCGAGCTTCGTACCTTCGAAGTATGTCTTGCACAAACCCGTCTTTATGAAGCTCGCCAACGATTTAGCCAAAGCGACGAACGGCAACGTAAAAATTAAAATTTACCCTTCAGGTGCCCTCGGCAAAGGACCGGTCGAACAGTATCAACGTGCCGTCCGCCGCATTGCGGAAATCTCCTATGGGCTCCCCGGCTATACATCATCGGTTTTTCCAAAGACCCTTCTCATCGAACTACCAGGCGTCACCAGCGGTCATCAGGACGCTACTCGCAAATTATGGAAGGTGATGGACAACCATCTGAGAAAAGAATTCAAACGGACCGTGCCACTCGCTCTTTTTGTCACACCGCCTGCAGTTCTAATGATGCGCGATAAGCCAATTCGCAGCCTAGCCGACCTTAAGGGCCTCAAGATACGAGCGTCCTCCAAGTCTGCGGCGGCAATCCTAACCGCCTATGGTGCAACGCCTGTACAGATGCCGGCCACAAAGGTCTATACTTCAATGAGCACAGGTGTCGTCGACGGGGCGCTGATGGGTACCGGTTCATTGCTGATTTTTAAACTTATCGAGCCGACAAAATATGTAATCACCGGCCTGCCAGAGATGCCCACCACATTGTTCATGGTAATGAACGAAGAGGCCTATAAAGAGCTAAAACCTGCCCATCGCAGTGCGCTCGACAAACTGACGGGTCTTGGTATCAGCCTAAGGGCTGCCCAGCTTGAAGCAAATTTTGGTGACATCGGAATGAAGAAATTCCGTGCCATTAAGGGCAAACAGGTTATAGAGCTTTCCGCAGGGGCGCAGGCCGACTTTGCCAAGGCCGCGCAAAATGGGGTCGCTAGTGTTCTAAAGGATATCGAGAGCAAAGGCGTGCCGGCGACAAAGATCTACAATGCTATGAAGAACTGATCGCTCTGCATTCGACGCACATAGTAATCGGACCAGAAGGACAGCGGTCAATGGCATGAGATATTTGGACACATTCTGCGCTTGGCTTGCTGTTTTTTCTGGATTGATACTTATCGCACTGATCGGCTTGACGTTTTTTGACGTGATATTGCGATATATCTTTTCTGCTCCAATTTTTGGAGCGCGGGATCTCCTGGAAATGGGTATGGTCGTGGTGATATCCCTGGCCTTCCCATTCACGTGGCGAGCCGGCGGCCACATCGTAGTCGATCTAATACCTGATTACGGGTTGATAGTCCTAACTATTGCGCGTGACTTGGTAGTACGTCTGATCGGAGTGGTTATTTTCACCCTTCTCGCCTGGCGCGCCTGGATACGATCGGACGATGCGGTGCTGTTTACAGAAGCAACCAACATGATCGGTTTACCGTTTAGTCCGTTTTTCATTATCCTTGCAGCAGGATCTGCCCTACAGGTCGTCGTGTTGTGCACGGAAATATTCCACCTTCTCTCAGGGGCATCAATCGTCAATTCCGTAAAATGGACTGACATGCAGGAGGATGCGCCGTCGTCAAGGTGACGAGGCGCTTATCGCTATGGATCCAACCTTTGTCGGCATAGCAGGGCTCTTACTCATCCTAATCCTAATGATGCAGCGTGTTCCTGTTGCTATCGCCATGATGGTCGTGGGTTTCGGCGGTGTTATCACACTAAACAGCTGGCAGAGTGCTCTCGCAACGCTCGTCACCGAAACTTGGAGCACGGCCATTTTTTACGAATTGATGGTGATCCCGTTCTTCGTACTGATGGGAAACATCGCAAGCATGTGCGGTATGAGCCGCGACCTCTACGGCGCCGCCAACGCTTGGGTCGGACAGATGCGAGGTGGTCTAGCCCACGGTACAGTTCTCGGATGCACAGGTTTTGCAGCGCTGTCGGGATCGTCCGTAGCATCGGCTTTAACCATTGGCCGCGTAGCATTGCCAGAAATGAAACGCTACGGTTATGATAGCAAATTCGCGGCGGGTGCAGTTGCAGCCGGTGGCACTCTCGGCATACTAATCCCACCTTCCACTGGTTTTGTAATCTATGCCATCCTGACCGAGGAATCGATTGGCCGGTTGTTTCTCGCTGGCGTCATACCCGGCATTTTGCTGGCTAGTATGTTTATGCTTACGATCTTTATACAAACAGCATTCAAGCCGAAAATCGGTCCCGCGGCTCGGCGTTATGACTGGGCTGAAAAACGCATCGCGCTAGGCCGAGCGATGTCAATCCTATCCATTATTGTCGTATCGATTGGCGGCATTTATGGTGGGGTCTTCACACCGGTTGAAGCGTCGGCGGTAGGCGCGGTTCTTGCAATATTCTTTGCGGCTTTACGCCGAAAATTCTCCCCAAAAATTCTGCGCTCTGCATTATTAAATACCGTGAACACTACGGTAATGATCTATTTTATCATCATCGGCGCGGCAATTTTCTCTCCATTTCTTGCCCTCACGCAGATCCCCGACAGTCTGGCCGCCGTACTCACTGGATTCAATTTAGGACCGGTAATGCTGCTGTTTATTGTCCTAATCGCATTCGTCGCCCTTGGCACATTCCTCGATGGATTTGCTATGATGGTACTTGTCTTACCAATCGTACTGCCGATCATTGAGCAGTCCCAAGTACCGGCCTTTCTCGAACTACGCCCAGATTCAAGTGATTTCAAGGTATGGTTCGGTGTGATCATGGTCATCATCCTCGAAATGGCACTGATCAGTCCACCCGTCGGTATGAATGTTTTTGTCGTTAAAGGTGTTGCGTCGGATCTGCCAATGCGTGATATCTATATTGGCATCATGCCGTTCTGGGCTGCGATGATGGTTTGCCTAGTGATTCTCGTTGCGTTTCCTCAAATATCTTTAATCTTACCTAATACGATGCTGAACTGAGACACACTGACTTAACCGGATATTGCAACAAGACTAATGGAATCAATCCACAAGTTAAAATCAGCGTTCCGGCTTACGTGACTGTTTATTTTAGCACCAAGCTGGAAGTTCACCATGAGAGATCTTTAATTCGGACTGTTGATCTAGCCCAGTTCTTGGGTGAATCTGCTTTGTGCCACATAATTTGCAGTTAAACTGGAGAGTTCATTGTGACACAAAAATGCTTTCCTGAAAGCGTTATTTAAACCCTCCGTTAAAAGAATCTTACGCTTGGTTAAATCTCAGCCAAAAACTCCTGGCAAATTAAGTTCATGTTTCCGGGCACAATCAATAGCGGTTTCATAACCTGCATCAGCATGGCGCATGACACCGCTTCCAGGGTCATTCCAAAGAACACGTTTAATTTTTCGGTCAGAAGCTTCAGTACCGTCAACCAGGCAAACCAGACCAGAATGTTGCGAATAGCCCATACCAACACCACCACCGTGATGCAACGAAACCC
>CAZXGI010000091.1:0-5183 GCA_964639965.1 uncultured Rhodospirillaceae bacterium | reverse complement strand
CCAGAATGTTGCGAATAGCCCATACCAACACCACCACCGTGATGCAACGAAACCCAGGTTGCGCCGGAAGCGGTGTTCAACATGGCATTTAGAAACGGCCAATCAGAAATGACATCGGAGCCATCCTTCATGCTTTCTGTCTCCCTGTTTGGGCTAGCCACGGAACCAGAGTCCAGGTGATCTCGCCCAATAACAACGGGTGCCGATAATTCTCCATTGCGGACCATTTCATTGAATGCAAGACCAATACGATGGCGGTCGCCCAGTCCCAGCCAACAGATCCGAGCTGGTAATCCCTGAAATTTAATTTTCTCACGGGCTAAATCCAGCCATTTATGAATATGAGGACTGTCCGGCATAAGCTCTTTAACTTTTGCATCTGTCTTATAAATGTCTTCCGGATCGCCAGATAAAGCCGCCCATCTGAATGGACCTATCCCTTTACAGAACAAGGGTCGGACATAAGCTGGAACAAAACCTGGAAAATCAAAAGCGTTAGCCACACCTTGATCAAATGCTACTTGTCGGATGTTATTACCATAATCAACAACAGGTATTCCCATTTCCCAAAAATTTAGCATTGCCTGAACTTGCTTGGCCATAGATTTACTAGAGGCCTCAGCAGTTGCTTTCGGATCGCGCGCTCGTTTATCATCCCACTCAGCGATGGTCCAACCTTGTGGCAAATAACCGTTAATTGGATCATGTGCCGAAGTCTGATCTGTGACCGCGTCTGGTTTATATCGTGGATCGATTTTTGATTTCTCAACAATTTCAGGAAAAAAATCTGCTGTATTACCCAGCAGACCGACAGAGATTGGTTTGCCGTCAACATGTGACTTTTCAATAATATTGAGAGCCTCATCCAAAGTTGTTGCTTGTGTATCAAGGTAACCAGTGTTTAGACGAGACTCGATCGAGGTAGCCTTGCATTCTATAGCAATCATTGAGGCTCCGGCCATTGTCGCAGCGAGCGGTTGAGCACCACCCATTCCACCTAATCCGCCAGTTAAGAACCATTTTCCGGTCAAGTCACCATCAAAATGTTGGCGACCCATCTCCACAAAAGTCTCATAAGTCCCTTGCACAATTCCTTGAGAACCAATGTAAATCCACGAACCAGCCGTCATTTGCCCATACATTATCAAGCCTTTTTTATCGAGTTCGTTGAACATATCCCAATTGGCCCACGCAGGAACAATATTGGAATTGGCGATCAAAACACGTGGAGCATCCGTATGGGTCTTGAATATGCCAACAGCTTTTCCCGACTGAACCAAAAGGGTTTCATTATCTTCAAGTTCTTTTAAAGATTTCACAATCTGATCAAAACTTTCCCAGTTACGGGCAGCGCGGCCAATACCGCCATAAACCACTAGTTCTTGCGGATTTTCCGCGACGTCATTATCCAGATTATTCATAAGCATACGCATCGGCGCTTCAGCGCCCCAATTCTTACAATTTAACTGTGGGCCGGTTGGTGCCTTAATATTTCTTGAATTATCTCTACGAGAAACGACGTTCATGCTGACCTTACCTTTGTGTCCTGTAAAAAAACTATTAAATATCGATTATCACCTTCATGTCCTCTGGCACATCTATTCCAAAATCTACCAAATTATCAATGTAGGAACCATGTTTTTTATTTTCTGTCAGGGTCGTTTTTGTATTGCCAGCAATAACACCCGTTCCATCGGCCAAACGATTATACATTGCAAATAGAGCACAAATTTCGACGATATTCATGAGGGCATTTTCATCCCAACCAGCTGCATATAATGCTTCTGCATCGCTATAAACCAATTTACTCGCGTCCTCCGTCACCTTTTTGGAATATCTTAAGGCGGCCTTCATTTTTTCATCCAAGTTAACGCTTTCTATATCTTCGACCAAACTATCTATTAGACCTTCCTCAACACCGAACATTTCAGCAATAGCTTTGTGACCACGATAACAAAATGAACAAGCGTTCAAGCCTGACACATAAGCAGCAATCAACTCTCGCTCCTTATCGTTGAGTGATCCCTCAACCAGCATTATTTCGTCTGTCATTTTGAACAAATACATCGCCATCCGAGGGGAGACATTCATCACGTCATACAAATGAGGAGCATCTCCCAATGATTTTAAGTATCCCATTTACTTACCTTTCTTTTTGATTTTTCATGCTTATTTTTCTCGATTTACCAAAAATATGTTAAGTGCTATATATCTGTATAGACAATTTTTAGTCAAGCGACCCCCATGATAGCGAAATACATTGGATTATTTTGAAAATATTTGACTTCAAGCCAGGAACGTCGCCACTCCTTATGAGCATTCCGCATGTCGGTGAGTATATTCCAAATGATATTGTTGAGAAGCTATTGCCTATTGGAAGCCTCGTTCCCGATACAGATTGGTATCTTGATCGACTTTATAATTTTGCAGATGACCTTGGCGCCTCTGTTTTAAGAGCAAATTACTCGCGTTATGTCATCGACCTAAATCGAGCTCCTGATAGCAGAGCGTTATACCCGGGCGCAAATAACACAGAATTAGTTCCTACATCTACTTTTTTAGAAGACCCACTTTATGAGACCAAGAAAAAACCGGGCGCTGGCGAAATAGCACGCCGCAAGGAAATCTACTGGACACCCTATCATCAATGCATCATAGACACGGTAAACGCATTACGAGATCGTTTTGGACATTGCGTCTTATTTGATTGTCATTCAATCAAATCAGTTTTACCGCGGTTCTTTGACGGGATATTACCGGACTTTAATTTAGGAACGGCTGACGGTGAGAGCTGTGACTTTGAGTTGCAGAAACTCTTATCTGATACGCTTTCACATTATTCAAATTATAGCCTAGCCATAAATGGTCGTTTCAAAGGTGGTTATATTACCCGACAATACGGAAATCCACAGAGAGGGATACATTCGTTTCAACTCGAACTATCTACGGCGACCTATATGGACGAAAAACCTGACTTTAAGTGGCGAGAAGATTTGGCAGAGTTAGTTCGCCCGAGTTTGAAACATATGATGGAAGTAGCCGTTAATTGGCGGCCAAAAACAACTAGTTGAGCTCAGACAAAGGTTTCATGACAAACAATCAAAATGCTCAAACAATACCTAACATACTGATTTGAATATAATCTCCTATGGCCGACCGCTTTGGTTCGCTTTAACTTATGTTTTATTACTCAGGGTATTTTTAATTATTGGCTCGTCACAGAAGGAAAAATCCTATGATTCGGCTTTTCTTACGTTTTAAATTTAACAGCTCGAAAATAGTCGTAATACGGATTTTGTTTGATGTTTTAATAGAAAAATATTTGTGCAATAAACACGATAGAAACAATTTAATTAAGGTTTTCACTTATGGGTGAACAGTCTTCTTTTTCAAACCAAAAAACGCTAGCTGTCCAGCAAGCTATTGATAATGCCCTTCAACACCATCTAATAGGAGATTTGGGTAAGGCTGAGGCTTTATATAAAAAAATACTCGAATCAAATCCAAATCAATCTGACGCGTTACATTATCTTGGAGTTATATCATTCCAGATTGAGAACTATGATATTGCGATTGACCTTATTAGGAAGTCTATAAAAGTTAATCCCGATAACCATAAAGCTCACAGTAACCTTGGCCTTGTATTTCAACGACAGGGGAAATTTAATGATGCCGTTAATTGTTTTAATAAAGCACTTGAAATTAAGTCAGATTCGGCTGAGGCATACAACAACCTCGGCAATGCGCTAAAGGCTCTTGGGCAATTGGACGATGCTTCTACCAACTATAGCACAGCTCTGACCATTAAGCCGGATTACGCTGAAGCTCATAATAACCTGGGGTTTTTGTTTCAGGAGCAGGGTAAATTAGAAGATGCAGTAGACTGCTACCATAAAGCCTTAGCCAACAACCCTAATTTTGCAGGGGCGCACAACAATCTTGGTAATGCTTACCTGGAAAAATTAGAGTTAGAAAATGCCATAGCCTGCTATCGTAAGGCCCTAGCTATTGATCCCAATTTCGCTGACGTGCACAACAATCTTGGCAACGCTTACTTAGAGCAAATAAACTTTGAAGATGCCCTAGCCAGTTATCATAAAGCCTTGGCTATTAACCCTAATTTTGCTGATGCATACAATAACCTTGGGAATGCACATAAGGAGCAGGGAAACCTAGATGATTCCCTGGCCAGTTATCAGAAAGCTTTAGCAATTAATCCCTATTATGCTGACGCTCATGCCAGTTTAGCTATTTACTTTTGGATCAGGGCTCAATGGGATGAATGTACTTATCACATAAAAGCTCTCTCGGAAATTGAACTGATTGCTAAAACCAAAAGAAACCAATTTGTATATGCTTATTATGATTTTATAGAAAAGCTTATTGATTATAGAGCTGGACATCCAAATCAATACGAGCCAGAGGAGAAATTGCCGGCCCTATACTCTTTTGGTGAAAGTCATTGTCTTGCACCAGCTCATACGATTGTGCGTATACATAAAAAATCATACTATGTTGAACCAAAAATTATAATTGGGTGCAAAGCATGGCATCTCGCTAATCAGCAAAATAATAAGTATAAAATACAATTTGAGAAAATATCCAATTCTTTCAAGAGTGGAACAAAGGTTGTTGTTATGTTTGGTGAAATAGACTGTCGACCAGATGAAGGTATATTGTTACACCATATTAAAACTGGAAATGATTTACCAATAGCAATTTGCGAGCTTGTTAAGTCCTATGTTAATTATGTAGTTAATATGCTTAACCCTAAAGGGGTTATACCGATATTTTATGGAGTACCAGCTCGTCATTCTGAAGCTTCTCAAAACGTAGATGTTGAAATTAAATTAGCTAGTATAATTCAACAATTCAATAAAGCTCTACAGAAAGAGGTAACAGAGAAAAAGATGCTATTTTTGGATGTCTATACTTTGACAAAAAACTCTGAAGGTAGATCAAATGGTGAGCTACACATAGATGGAACACATATGTCTCCATCAGTTCTAGGAAATTTAACAAGTTTATTATAAAAAATTGTTGAATTGGAATTAAGAAAATTCTAACTGATAGAATGAAATTACAGGATTATTATTCAAAAATATATGGTGAGTTTAGTTTCGCTGCGCGCGATTATTTTCAGAATTCTGAAAAGTCCTTCCAAACCGGCTAAATATTCGGTT
>CAZXGI010000090.1:0-9181 GCA_964639965.1 uncultured Rhodospirillaceae bacterium | reverse complement strand
TCATAGTTGCCGCTATTGATTTTGGTGGGGCGTTTACCTTGCTTTAATTGATAGCCGGAGCGGGCAGTGCCACCAACATAGTGGATTTCAAAACCGTCTGCAGCATAGCCGATTAGTGAAGACTTTTTACCCGCTAGCCGATTAATTAAAGCCATTGGTAGGCCATGGTAATGGTAGGAATCCAATTTGCCGACGTGGGCGTTATTGCTATCCAAGCCTCTTTGATTGGGCGCACCGGCAATATCAAAACTCCAATCTTTATCGCCCTCACGACCATGACCACGACTAGAGCTAGGATCAAAATACCCTGAAGTTAAGGGCTTAAACTGAATACCGTTCAAAGCAATCCCCATAGCTCCCTGCAATTTTGCAGGCTGTGCACGGCGTTGCGGGCTCGTGGTGACACATAAACTAAGCTGCTTAGGTTTAACCACTGTGCCATTGCGGAACGGCCCTGCACTATGGTCGGGAATGCTATTGGTAGTAAAACAACGCTGACTATCATACTCAGAAATAGAAACATAGTGGCGTTGAGAAGCTCCTGCGCAGGCGATTAAGTTGACCAATAGAACGATTAGAACAGATGGAATTTTAAGCATATGAATTGATACCCCCATTTATAATTCCTTTCTATTGTCTACTTTGCCCATAATTAACCTTAAATAAGTGCACCTCTAAAAGCCCTGCACACCTCTTCAAGCAATGCTGGTGCACGTTTGCCATGTTTAATGATTGGCCTTGAAGAAGCTTGTCTGATGTTTCAAGAGGCCATGCCGTTATCATTAAAAAAATAATCGTGAGACCAAGTTTCTTAATATGACCCATTACATTTCATGGTAATTAATTTTCACCAATCATTCTATGTTAATTTAAAAAAACAAAGGAAAATAGAAATGGCTACTTTAACCAAAGAACTCAACCACTCCCATAAAACCATGGAGTATAACATACCGACAGGATCAAAAGACGGTATTGACAAAATCATGACTCTGCTATCCAATATTCCCAAATCCAACTGGTCGGCCCTAATCGATTCTTAATACCAGTTAAAGGAGATATCAAATGACTACGTACGAATGCAATCTTTGCGGAATGAGCGTTATTGCAAGTTGTGGTAAATGTAATGAACCGCTTAAGAATAATACTCTATCAAAAGATGACGGAAGTACTGTCCAAATCTCTGAGTGCCCCAACGACCATGGCAAAATAAAATCCCCAATGTGTTGTGGGCAAGACATGGCTTACTCAGGTTGATGATTGCGGATTGACGTTAATTAGAATTGCTCGCCATTTATGTCAAGCAGGTGAAAAGCACTTGTTAATCCTGCATTTCTGACAGGTTTCGCCGGATGAAGATAATCTGGTGAGAGATCTTTTAATCTAGTTACACCAAGTAGAGCCATGGCACTCAACATCTCTTCTTCTAAAATTTCAAGCACACGCTTAACTCCAGCTTGCCCATAGGCAGCTAAGCCAAATCCATATAGTCGCCCTAAACCAACAGCGTCTGCACCTAATGCTATCGCCTTTACAATATCAGTTCCACGATAAAATCCACCATCGACTATTATTTTGGTTTTTTTGCCAATCACGTTAACAATTTCAGGTACCACTTCAATTGAACCGCGACCGTGGTCTAATTGGCGACCTCCATGATTTGAGATGTATATAATGTCGATACCATGATCGACAGCAATAATGGCGTCTTCTGCGGTAGAGATTCCTTTGAGGATGAGGGGTAGTTTGGTTCTTTGGCGTAAACATTTTATAACACTCCAATTTAACTTGGATTGATAGCTTGTACCGGTTACCTTCGATCGCGCAGTAGGCCTGAAGTTTTTGATTTTATCCCGTTCGCGTCTGCCATATTTAGCAGTGTCAACAGTTAAGCAGAATCCAGCGTAACCTGCTGCTTCAACCCTATCAACATGTTGATTTATCCAATCTTGGTCACCTCGGACATAAAGTTGCAAGACTAACTGCGCAT
The DNA here is from genome assembly GCA_964639965.1 of uncultured Rhodospirillaceae bacterium. Lineage (GTDB taxonomy): Bacteria > Pseudomonadota > Alphaproteobacteria > Rhodospirillales > UBA2165 > TMED23. The sequence continues at coordinate 7,194 of CAZXGI010000090.1, read as the reverse complement.
TTGAATTTTCAGCGGCTTCTTCTATGTCTGGTTTTGTAACTGAACTCTTAAATATGCTAACCCCAAATTCTGCCGCTGCCTTTGCGGCAGGCAGCATGCCTTCCTTGTCAAGTTGTTCAGCAGATCCAATTGGTCCTAATATAACAGGCATACGACATTCCTTTCCAAGAAAAATAGTTGAAATGTCGATAGAGGAAACATCATTCAGCACTCTTGGTCTAAAGGCAATCTCATCAAGAGATTGTCGATTTCTTAAAAGGGTCGTCTCTGTTTCTGATCCCCCTATTAGGTAATCCCAGTGCTCAATTGATAAATTATCATGTGCTACACGCATGATTTCACCGAGAGTTTGTATTTCTTCGACAGACTTTTGCATATTAAACTCCCTAAGGTATTTAGTTTTAGTTCATGCAATTTTTATTGGTGTTCAGATAATCCGTTATTTAACCAGCCTTCAATAGCAGGTTTTAGACCTTGGTAAGGTTGATATCCGGCTGTTAACAGAGCTAGTTTTTTGCCCTCCTTAACAAGAACAGTAGGAAAACCAGTCACTCCTATTTTTTTTGCGAAATTAAAATCATTTTTGGTTTCCACCTTTATTTGATCGGAATAAAATTTCTTTTCAAATACTTTAAAATCAATATTAAGTTTTTCGACTAGAGGTTTGTAGGTTCTCAAAATTGTAGTATCTTTATTTTCAGTATAAAAGCTACGGCTAATTGATTCGTAAAAGGGCAAGGCAAAGTTCGGTTGCATTTTTCTAATAGTAACTACAGCTCGACAAGCTGGTTCTGTATCTAAAATAAATCTATCACGATCGAAAAATCGGTAGTCAAATATGGCGCCAGTTGTTTTATTTACATCTTCCCAGTGATGACGGATATTATTCTTATATTCTCTACTCATTGGGAAATCATCATACGCATGCAAGCCACCTAGCACAATTGATAGGGGTGCTTTATTATTAAAATCTCGATATATTGAATTTATTACGCCCGCAAATCCCCAGCACCATGAGCACATGGGATCGCCGAAATATATTATTTCTCTGGTCATTTTTATTTATAATTAACTTAAAATATTTTTTTTAGTTTAACAAAATAGGATCTATATTATGGTATGGCTCCATGGCCTTAAGTTATGAATAGCGATAATATTTTTATTTTATTCCGGAAATTTTTTCAAGTAACTCTAAATATCCAAAATAGTCATTTTCACCGCGGTCTGTTGCAATCATTGAACTCCAATTTTGACGTGTTTGGGCAGCAAGTGATAGCGGAATGTTTTCGGATCGCCCTGCCTCGAGAATAAGATCAAAATCTTTTGCCATTTGTTTTGCTGAAAAATCTGCTTTAAAGTTCCGTTCTTTAAGCTTTTGTGATTTATAATTAATAACTGGAGAGCCAACCGCGCTGTTTTTAATTATATCAATCATTAAACCCCAATCCAAACCACCAGCTTTACCTAATGCTAAAGCTTCTGCCATCATGATGGCCGTCACACCAACCATCATATTGATAGAAAGTTTTATGTAACGTGCCTGTTCTTCCTCCCCAATATAAAATATTTTATCTCCCATGATTTCAAAAACATTCTTATGTTCTTCAAAAACCTTTTGTGGCCCCGAAACGAGTATCACTAGAGTAGAGGTTTCAGCCTGCATCACTGTGCCATTAACAGGTGCCCTTAAGTAGTTAACGTTTCTAATGGCGGCAGCTTCGGATATTCTTGAAGATAAGTTGGGTGATACAGTGCTCATATCAATGAATGTACTATTAGATCTTGCATTTTCTACTACGCCTCTTGGACCCAAAGCCACCTTTTCTAAGGCAAAGTCATCAGTGACCATTGTTATGATTATGTCCGATTTTTTTGCGACGTCAGGTATTTTGACTTCTGCTGATGCTCCTGCCTTCACCAGATCCTTCGTTTTGGCTTTGGTCCTATTGAAGACAGAAAGGTTATATTTTTGATCGGCAATTTTTAAAGCCATCGGGAGCCCCATTTTCCCGAGGCCAATCCATCCAATATTTTTCATAGTTTTTCCGTTCATTAAGTATATGAATTACCTTAGTTTTAGAAAAATTTTTCAAATATTTGCAAACATTTTGGTTATCAATTCAATTGTTATAACAGTAGAGGTAAAAATTAAACTAAATTTGAGATTTCGTGGGAGTGTGTTCAATATCCTATAGGACTTTAGAACACACTTTTAAACTATTTGTCATCCACCAAACGAAAAAGGTATAAGGTCTTTTGTGGAAATGGTGATATCTAGTTTGAACCTTCGACAATTGCGAAAACAATAAGAGTGCAAAACAAATTAGGATTAAGAAATGACAGCTAGGACTAAAAAGGGCGGATTGCAAGTAGCAAATGTTTTAATAGATTTGGTGGAAAATAAAATAATCCCTGGTATTGATGTGGAACCTGAAGCTTTCTGGAAAGCTCTTGAAGATTCTCTGGAAGAGCTAGGTCCTAAGAATGAGAAATTATTGCAAAAACGAGAAGATTTACAAACTCAAATTAATAATTGGCATCTTGAACACAAAGGCCAAGACCATGATACTGCAGCGTACAAGGAGATGTTGCTAGAAATTGGTTATCTCGTTCCTGAAGGGGACAACTTTGAGATAACTACTACGAATGTAGATCCCGAAATAGCTGTCACTGCCGGGCCCCAGCTCGTTGTTCCTGCTTCAAACGCGCGTTTTGCACTTAATGCAGCAAATGCGCGATGGGGGAGCCTATACGATGCTCTCTACGGCAGTGATGTAATTGGAGAGGATGGTGGCAAGGAACGGAGTGGTGATTATAATGCAGTTCGGGGTGCAGCGGTAATTGAATATGCAACTGTTGTTTTAGACCAAGCCATTGCTTTGACAAATGGTAGCCACAAAGATGCTGTCAACTATTCAATTCTAAGTGGTGAACTTACCGTTAAATTGAATGATGGAAGTGTATCAACGTTGTTGAACGGAGGTCAATTTATTGGATATCAAGGTCAAGAGGAAACCCCGACGTTAATACTTGTAGTCAATAATGGGTTACATATTGAAGTTCAGATAGATCGCAATCACAAAATTGGCAAAGAAAATCCATCTGGGATTAAAGATGTCGTTATGGAATCTGCAATTACAACCATTCAAGATTTTGAAGATTCTGTGGCCGCAGTGGATGCTGAAGATAAGGCCCTAATCTATAAAAATTTTCTTGGACTTATAAAAGGTGATTTGGAAGACACATTTGAGAAAGATGGAACGACAATAACTCGGCGAATGCATGGTGATCGTGAATATAAAACCCCCGAAGGTGGCAAATTTACTTTATCAGGACGTTCGCTCCTATTGGTGCGTAATGTAGGTCATTTGATGACTAACCCAGCAATTCTTGATAGAGAAGGTAACGAGATACCTGAGGGGATAATGGATGCCTTTTTTACCGGTTTAATTGGACTTCATGACCTTAACAGCAAGAACCCTATAAAAAATAGTCGTGCAGGTTCAATTTATGTGGTGAAACCAAAAATGCATGGCCCAGAAGAGGTGGCTTTTGCATGCAAGATATTAGAGAGAGTTGAATCATGTTTGGGAATTAAAAGTAAAACGATCAAAATTGGTATCATGGATGAGGAGCGTCGAACAACTGTTAACCTTAAAGAATGTATCCGAGCCGCCTCAGATCGAGTGGTATTCATAAATACAGGCTTTTTAGATCGAACAGGTGATGAAATGCATACGAGTATGGAGGCAGGTCCTTTTTTACCCAAAGCTGAAATTAAAAAACAACCTTGGATAAGTGCCTATGAAGACTGGAACGTTGATATTGGATTGGAGACCGGTTTTAAGGGAAAGGCCCAAATAGGTAAGGGCATGTGGGCGATGCCAGATGAGATGAATGCGATGATGAAAGATAAAATTGATCACCCTATGTCTGGGGCTAATACGGCTTGGGTTCCTTCACCGACGGGAGCTACTTTGCATGCTATCCATTATCATAAATGCAGCGTTTCGCAACGCCAAGATGAACTCATAAATCGAACACGTGCCGATCTAGATGATATCCTCACCATCCCATTGCTAGGAGGGCGTAATATCTCGCCTGATGAAGTCCAGGATGAGTTGGATAATAATGTTCAAGGTATTTTAGGGTATGTTGTACGCTGGGTGGATCAGGGTATTGGTTGTTCCAAAGTTCCCGATATAAACAATATAGGGCTAATGGAAGATCGTGCGACCCTGCGTATTTCAAGCCAACATATTGCGAATTGGCTTTATCATGGAATTTGCACAAATGACCAGGTATTAGAAACCTTGAAGCGTATGGCGTCTATTGTTGATCGTCAGAATGCTGGTGATCAGAATTATGTAAATATGTCTCCAGATTTTGATGGGGTGGCTTTTAACGCAGCATGTGACCTCATTTTTAAAGGACGTGAACAGCCTTCTGGTTATACTGAGCCAATTCTACATGCAAAACGCTCTGAATTTAAACAAAATTTGGGTGCATGACCTCTTCCCAAGAAACCAACAATGAGTTGTGTGGGGGCAGTGAATTTCGGCGCCTCTCAAAATTTTTTCATTCACTTACAGGGAAGAGCGCTCGGATGTTTAGTTTTCCCGGGCTTCAAAACCGTTATCGCAATGGAAGTGGTTCAGCCTTAGCTAATACTAAAGATGATGCTAAGGTAGTCTTAACCTACAGGGTAAACGAAAATTTAGCGGAACTAGAGGCGGAGGTTCTTGGAAGGTTATACAAAGAAAATGCCCCAGTTCCTAAATTATTAGTGAGAGAAAAAAATGGCTTGTTCAAGAGTACGTTCATGGTCCTTGATTAAGCCAAGCTATTGCATATGAACATCCTAGCGAACAGAAAACCTTATGTTTGAAGCCGTAAATAGCCTTTTAGATTTGCAGGTTAAAGCAAAACGAATTGAACTTCATAAATTAACTAAGCCTATTTCGATTGGTTCGTCTTGGAGGGAAGGCCGCATAAATTTTCCGAATAATCTAGGTCAAGCAATTGGCATAAGTGCGCCTGCATTAAGTATTACAGAAATTAGCGACCTGTTATCCATCTATCCGGATACTTTTGTAAAGTGGGATGCAAGATCCGGGAATGCTATATTAGGGTCTGATGGCAAGTTGTCGTGGTTTGACTGGGAGCATTGGGGGACCCGTTGCTCAATTGATGATTTAGTTTGGTTTTTAAGTGATGAAAGGGTTCCGAGTAATTCCGACATTGACAAAGAAATTATTGAGGAGAGCAGATTTTTATTTAATTCGGTTACAAGCCAATTTTCGCCGCAACGTTATTTGCTAGTACATGGAAGCCTTCATATGTGTGGACGGCTTAACAAATTACTGCGACATAAAGGCGAAAAAAAATGGTGGGATTAAGAATATTGTTTGAAATTTGAGCAAATGGGTGTGACAAAATCAGAAACCAAAAGGCTGGCAAGAAAAGCCTATGAGTGGGCCATGCAAGAAAACTTGACTAAACCATTGGGGCCGTGGCTCAGGGAAGTATACGATTGCATTTTAGAGCTAGACTAAGACAGGAAGTTATATTTCAGGTGACTTTAACATGTGCAAGACTTGGTAACGCCCAATATTTTATTATGATCTAATTTGCGTAAGTGTAAAAAATTTAACCCCGTTCGGCTTTTTTACCGAACGGGGTTAAGCGTTATTTGTAATTATGATGCCAGAATTAGGCTACGTCACTTCCATCTGGTTCATCTTGATCGTCATCCATTCCAGGGACATCCATGCCTTCTCCAGGTGCTGGATCCATGGGCGCGTCAGGTCCGGCAGCGGGACCGCCACCTTGATCCATAGCACTGTCAAGAGCTGCGCCTAACGCAGCGTCTGCTGGATTTGCATCCATTCCACCAGGGTCAGCGGCTCCTCCTGTTCCGTCAGCGAAAACATCATCCATGGCAGCCATTCCACCGCCGCCGGTTCCATCGGCAAAGCCACCAGTTCCACCAGGGCCGCCGGTTCCACCGGCAAAGCCACCGGTTCCATCGGCAAATTCTGGAGCTCCAAAATCGGTATCCATTGCTTCCTGATAGGGACCAGATTCCATGACTTCATTTAATGCTTCAGCAGGAGGCTCCATGAACTCAGGTGGTGGCGGAGGAAAATCCATTTCCATTGCTTCCTGATAGGGACCAGATTCCATCATTGGACCGTAATCGGGGGCATCATTGAATGGGCCGAAATCATTTGGTCCAGCTGATGCCATATCGCCGTTAAATCCAGACATATCCCCGGCGTGAGGTCCCATATCGCCTGTGCAGCCAGTCATGTCGCCCGAACAGCCGCCCATGTCGCCATAGACGGGGCCCATATCGCCATAGACAGGTCCCATGTCACCTTGGCACCCGGACATATCGCCGTAGCAGCCGCCCATGTCGCCATAGACGGGGCCCATATCGCCATAGACAGGTCCCATGTCACCTTGGCACCCGGACATATCGCCGTAGCAGCCGCCCATGTCGCCATAGACGGGGCCCATATCGCCCGTTACAGGTCCCATATTACCCATACAACCACTAACATCACCTTCGCAACCCGTCATGTCACCGTATACAGGCCCCATGTCACCCATCATTGGACCCATGTCACCAGCACATCCAGTCATGTCACCAGTACAACCAGTCACATCACCAGTGCAACCAGAAAAATCTCCGGTCATAGCAGTTACATCACCTGTAACGTCGGTCATGTCGCCAACGCAGCCTGTAATATCTCCAGTTACGCCTGTCATGTCACCAAAACAAGCAGGATCCGGTGTCCCCTCAAAATCTTGAGGGCCAGTCATCTCACCGCCTGCCATAGGACCAAAATCGCCTTCTGGGAAAGATGTTGGATCACCGGGCTCAAAACCATCGGGCATAGGAGGTCCAAACTCGTTGCCCATGTCATGAGGACCAAATCCTCCATCTGCAATTGCATTACCCATAGTTTCAAACATTGGACCCATTTCGGCCGGCATATCCATACCTTCTGGCATCATATGTTCGAAGGCATCACCCATACAATCAGCCATATCAGCAGGGCCGGCATCACCAGGCATTCCCATCATAGCTGGCCCAGCGACGTTAGCAAAGGCATCAGCCATACCATCAAACGCGTCCACGGTCATACCAGGGATGTCTCCGCCTTCGATTGCTTGATGCATCGTATC
>CAZXGI010000089.1:0-9358 GCA_964639965.1 uncultured Rhodospirillaceae bacterium | reverse complement strand
AAGCAAGTAATTTACTGAAAGATGAAATCATACCTCGCATGAAACCAGAGCAGATAAAGCAAGCTATAGCTATGGCAGAGACTTGTTTGAAAAGTAATTATAAAAGTTGCTGGTAAGATAATGAAGATACCAATAGCTATACTTCTAGGGTTAGCTTTAATCGCATCTGATGTTGGACTGATTGAATCGTGATTTGGGGGTGAAAGATGGTGGGCGATGACGGGCTCGAACCGCCGACATCCACGGTGTAAACGTGGCGCTCTCCCAACTGAGCTAATCGCCCTTATATCTTAATATAGAGAATACTAAAACCACCGAAGGACTATTTAGAATAGTCACGCTATGCTGTAAAGCACTATGTCTATTAATAGAATTGCATTAAAAATAGCTCAAAAAACAATAATGCCGGTCATATTACACAACCGGCATTATTTGATTCAAATTAAAATATTATCCGTTGACAGCCTCCTTAAGGCCTTTGCCCGCTTTAAACTTAGGCTGCGTAGAAGCCGGTATATGAATGGCTTCACCTGTACGCGGATTCCGCCCTGTTGTCGCCTTCCGTTGTGAGGTAGAAAAAGTTCCAAATCCAACGACCCGTACTTCACCTCTACCTCGAAGCTCTTGGGTAATTGCGCCAAACACGCCATCAACTGCCTTGCTTGCATCGGCTTTCGACAATCCGGAGTTATCTGCTACTGCAGAAATGAGATCATTTTTATTCACGCTAATATCCCCCTATTCTTTCAATGTATTTGGGTTGCGAAAAACTGAAAAAATTCAGCTACTAAATATACTACTCAGCAGTTTAAGCCTGATTTTTTTGCCCCGTCAATCCAAGAACCGCAGATTTCTAGAGTTTTTATGCGATTCCTAGTCTAAATAGGGGTTTAACATACAAAAATTCGCGATAATGCTTGTCTTTTGCACCAGAAAAACAAAAATATTTCGTCAATACTAGCTGAAAGTTGCGAATCAATTTCACTAAAATTACACCCGTAGAATGAGAATTTAGTGTTTTACAACTCCTGTTCGGTCGTCATCAACCGCACTGGCCGTTGGAACATCATCTTGAGAATCTTGGTCCCAATCAATTGGTACAAGTGACTTTGCCAACGCGTGCTCAAGAACCTCCTCGACCCCCGTCACCGGAACTATTTCTAACCCTTTTTTAACATTATAGGGTATCTCCACGAGGTCTTTTTCATTATCTTTAGGTATCATAACTTTTTTGATGCCGCCACGAAGAGCCGCAAGTAGTTTCTCTTTCAAACCACCTATTGGCAAAACACGTCCGCGAAGTGTTATTTCTCCTGTCATTGCAATATCTTTTTTGACAGGAATTCCTGTTAGCGTGGAAACAATTGAAGTGGCCATACCAACACCAGCAGAAGGACCATCCTTAGGCGTTGCGCCTTCCGGCACGTGAACGTGAATATCACGTTTATCAAACAACGTGGGCTTAATACCAAATTCAGCAGAACGAGATTGCACAAATGAACGAGCAGCCTGGATAGATTCTTGCATTACATCACCCAATTTCCCGGTAACTGTCATTTTACCCTTACCTGGAACCATGACAGCTTCAATGGTTAAAATTTCACCACCCACTTCCGTCCAAGCTAATCCTGTCGTTACACCAATGAGATCCTCTTCTTCAACCTCCCCGAAGCGATATTTTTTTACTCCAGCGTATTTTCCAAGATTACGTGTTGTAATCTTAATGCTACCACCATCCTGCAACAGGATTTCTTTGGTTGCTTTGCGGGTTAAATTGGCTAGCTCTCGCTCTAAATTTCTTACTCCGGCCTCGCGTGTATAATAACGTATGACGTCACGAAGTGCTGCCTCCGAAATGGACCATTCACCATCTTTTAAACCATGAGCTTTCATTTGCTTTTCAAGCAGATGAATCCTGGCTATCTCAATTTTTTCATCTTCCGTATATCCTTCGATACGAATTATCTCCATCCTATCCAAAAGTGGATCGGGAATTCGCAACGTATTTGCTGTTGTCACAAACATTACATCAGACAAATCATAATCAACTTCAAGGTAGTGATCCTGAAAAGTATCGTTCTGCTCTGGATCCAATACCTCAAGCAGTGCAGAGGCAGGATCTCCTCGGAAATCCTGTCCCATTTTATCAATCTCATCTAATAGGAACAATGGGTTTGAACTTTTGGCCTTTTTCATTCCTTGCAAAATTTTTCCTGGCATCGAACCTATATAAGTCCTGCGGTGGCCGCGAATTTCAGATTCATCCCTAACCCCGCCAAGGCTCATTCGAACAAAATTACGGCCAGTCGCATTCCCAATTGATTTACCAAGCGAAGTTTTACCAACACCTGGAGGGCCTACCAAACAAAGAATTGGACCTTTAAGTTTTTGTGTACGTTGCTGAACTGCAAGATATTCGAGAATTCGTTCTTTGACTTTTTCCAATCCATAATGATCAGCGTTAAGAATATCTTGAGCTTTCTTAATATCCTTATTTACTCTGCTACGCTTTTTCCATGGTATCCCCAGCATCCAATCAAGGTAGTTCCTTACAACAGTTGCCTCAGCAGACATCGGGCTCATATTTTTTAACTTTTTGAGTTCGCCTTTTGCCTTTTCTTTAGCTTCTTTAGAGAGCCGTGTCTTTATTATTAATTCTTCAATCTCTGCATTTTCATCTTTGCCTTCATCCGTTTCTCCCAATTCTTTCTGGATCGCTTTAAGTTGTTCATTTAAATAATACTCGCGTTGTGTTTTTTCCATCTGCCGCTTAACCCTACCCCGAATCTTTTTTTCAACTTTAAGCACGCCTATCTCACCTTCCATAAAGGAAATTATGCGTTCCATACGCGCCGTAACAGAAAAAATCTCAAGTAATTCCTGTTTTTCAGAGATTTTAAGAGCAAGATGTGATGCTACTGTATCAGCAAGTTTACTATGAGCATCAATTTGATTTATTGACACTAAGGCTTCGGGTGGTATTTTTCTATTTAATTTGATATAATGCTCAAACTGAGAAACGACGGAGCGCGACAAAGCTTCTAACTCTGTATTATCAATTTCATCTTCCTTTGTTTCATTAGCATAAGCTTCAAAAAATTCTTCATTCTCTGAAAAATCGGTAATGGTTGCTCGTGAAATACCTTCAACAAGCACCTTAACTGTTCCATCTGGCAACTTAAGTAATTGAAGCACCGTTGCAACTGTACCAATATGATAAATTTCATCCTTTGAAGGGTCATCATCGGCCGCATCTTTTTGAGCGACCAGCAATATTTTTTTGTCATCCTTCATAACGTCTTCAAGCGCTCGTACAGACTTATCGCGTCCTACAAATAACGGCACAATCATATGAGGAAAAACAACTATATCGCGCAAAGGTAATACAGGAAATAATTCACCTGAAGCTGAAATCAATTTTATTCTCCTAGTTTACCCGAGGTTAATTTAATAAACCAAGTTTTCAAACAATAACTAACTTGATTTAATCTCCTCAATCAAAAAAACAAGCCTTCAATTTAACATGCTTAATAACATTGTAGCTCTTTACTCTTTAGGCACTATTATCAAGGTCATCCTTTTTTCGATCTGCATAGATGTAAAGAGGTCGCGCACCGTCTTCAGCAACCTCACGATTTATCACAACTTCTTCAACACCTTGTAAATCGGGCAACTCATACATCGTATCTAATAAGATATCCTCCATTATTGAACGCAAACCACGTGCGCCTGTTTTACGTTCAACTGCCTTTTCGGCAACACAACTTAGAGCGGGCTCGAGAAAATTAAGCTTAACATCTTCCATCTCAAACAAACGTTGATACTGCTTAACAAGGGCATTCTTGGGTTCAGTCAAAATTTGAATAAGTGCGCTTTTCTCAAGTTCCTCCAATGTTGCCAGAACAGGCAATCGGCCAACGAACTCAGGGATAAGACCGAATTTCAACAAATCCTCTGGCTCCAACTCCCGTAAAATCTCACCCGTTTTCCGATCGTCTGGGCTATTGACATCTGCCCCAAAGCCAATTGAAGATCCCTGGCCACGCTCCGAAATAATTTTATCAAGTCCAGCAAAAGCACCTCCACAGATAAACAGAATATTAGTCGTGTCGACTTGTACAAATTCTTGTTGAGGATGTTTGCGGCCACCTTGAGGAGGAACACTCGCAACAGTGCCTTCCATGATCTTCAACAGTGCTTGCTGAACACCCTCTCCAGAAACATCACGAGTTATAGAAGGATTGTCAGATTTACGGGAGATCTTATCGACCTCATCAATATACACAATACCTCTTTGAGCCCTCTCTACATTATAATCGGCGGACTGCAATAGTTTTAAAATTATATTTTCAACGTCTTCACCTACATAGCCAGCTTCGGTCAGAGTTGTTGCATCAGCCATCGTAAACGGAACTTCTAATATTCTAGCCAATGTCTGAGCCAACAGTGTTTTACCACACCCCGTAGGTCCAACAAGAAGAATATTCGATTTAGCAAGTTCGACGTCATTTGCCTTTGAACTAGCTCCTAAACGCTTATAGTGATTATGAACTGCAACCGACAATACTCGCTTGGCAAGCGATTGGCCAATTACATAATCATCAAGAACTTCACAAATTTCTTTTGGTCCGGGAACACCACCACCGGATTTTACGATATTAGTTTTATTTTCCTCACGGATAATATCCATGCATAATTCAACACATTCATCACATACAAATACCGTTGGCCCTGCAATTAACTTGCGAACCTCATGCTGACTCTTACCGCAAAAAGAGCAATAGAGCGTATTCTTCGAATCTGTACCGCTGGACTTAGTCATAGTCCCTCCAAAATTGGCTTTGCACGGTTAACATGATTTGTAAAACCTTATTAAAAATCATAGCTTTCTTTTTTGCATCCTAACAAAGGCTTAGGCTATAAATCTAGCTTTGACAAACTTAAAAAAAAAAGACGCCAAACTAAAATCAAATTTAATTATTTTTTCCATTATCATCACCTTCTCCATCGGCTATAGCGCCATCCTCATCAACGCTAGGCCTCTTTTCAACTACTTGGTCAATAAGACCAAATTTCTGGGCCTCTTCAGGAGTCAGATAAGTGTCGCGCTCAAGCGCTTCTTCGACAGCTGCTAACTTCTGTCCAGTATGGAGCACATAAATATCATTCAATCTTGCGCGCAAGGCCAATATCTCTCTCGCCTGAATTTCAATATCCGTTGCTTGACCTTGGGCTCCGCCGGAAGGCTGATGAATCATAATTCGTGAATTTGGAAGAGCGAATCGCTTATCTTTTTCACCTGCAGCTAATAATAGTGATCCCATTGATGCTGCTTGCCCGATGCAAACCGTTGATACGGCAGGTCGAATGTACTGCATTGTGTCGTATATCGCTAAACCCGATGTCACAACCCCGCCAGGAGAATTAATATACATAGCAATATCTTTTTTTGGATTTTCCGCTTCGAGGAATAGCAACTGAGCACAAATCACACTTGCTACATGATCTTCGACACCACCTGTTACAAATATTATTCGTTCTTTTAGAAGGCGAGAATAAATATCATACGCACGTTCCCCCCGATTAGTGGTTTCTACAACCATAGGAACCAAAGAATTATTATAAACTTCTATAGGATCACTCATCTCAACCTACCATTTTGGTTTAATTACTCTATTTTTACCCATACACATGACGTTATTTATCACCAGTTTTTTTTACTGCAACCTTCTTCTTTTTTGAGGCCTTTTTTATTGAAGAATCTTTTTTAACGGTCGAGCTTGATTTTGACTTACTTTTTGTCGATTTTTTCTTTTTTACTTGCTTTTTAGATTCTGGTTCTGCCATCAATTCATCAAGCGTAGCCGTTTCTTCTGTTACATTTGCAAGTTCGAGGATAAAATCTACTACTTTTTCTTCAAGTAAAGGAGATTGTTTAGCTTGCATCGCTTCAGGATTATTTTTGTAATAATCAAATACTTCCTTTTCCTGACCTTTGTGCTGCTGGGCTTCCTGCATTATCGCCCGATTAACTTCATCTGGAGAAACCTGAATCTCGTTAACACGTCCGACTTCAGCCAATAATAGTCCTAGCTTAACCCGGCGCATGGAAATTTTCCGATACTCTTCCTTTAACTCATCATCAGTTTTGCCTTTGTCATCCTCATCAATTTGATCAGGATGTTCCTTTCGACGATGTTCAAATTGATGCCAAACAGAATCAAATTCAGCTTGGATCAAATCTTCTGGCAACTCGAAATTATGCTTTTCATCCAGCACATCCAGCAACTCTCGCTTTGCTCTCATCCGGGTAAATTGACCTAACTCAGCTTCTTGGTTTTCCCTTAATTTTTGCTTCAGATCGTCAAGATTGTCGGCGCCCATTTTTTTAGCAAATTCATCATTAAGGGCTACTGGAACCGTTTCGCGGAGCTCTTTGATTTTTACTGCAAAAACAGCATCTTTTCCCGCGAGTTCTTTTGCATACTCATCAGGGAAAGTAACATTAACATCGAATTCATCTCCTACTTTTTTGCCGATAAGTTGTTCTTCAAATCCGGGAATGAAAGAACCTGACCCAATTTCGAGTCCATAGTCCTCCGATTGTCCTCCTGCAAAGTTTTCGCCATCAACACTACCAATAAAGTCAATTACCGCCACATCGCCAGAAGAAATAGCTCTATTTTTTACAACCGGTTTAGAATCTTTTTGGCCAGAGGCCATCTGACTAATCATCTCGTCAACCTGCTTATCATCTGCAGGAACTTTCATCCGTTTCAATTCTAGTTTGTTAAAATCAATTATAGAAATTTCAGGAAACACCTCCAATTCAATGGAATATTCTAGATCGCTGCCCTCATCAAATTTTACAATCTCAATTTTCGGTTGCGATACCGGGCGGAGATCTTTTTCAGCCATGGCCTGTTGAGAACTTTCGTTCACCGTCTTTTCTAGCACTTCGCCCATAATCGCTTTACCATGAGTTTTTTTAAGCAGACTAACTGGAACTTTTCCCGGCCTGAAACCAGGCATATTTGCAGTCCTAGCTATTTCAGTAAGACGCGAGTTAATATTTTCTTCAATATCAGAGGCCAAAACTATAACTTTATACGACCTCTTCAGTCCTTCATTATTAGTTTCCGTTACCTTCATGGTAATTCCATTCATTTCATCGTTTATTGAATTCTATTGAACCAATCACATTACGTATACTTAGCAAAACCAGACAATTAAATTGTTTTACTGTTTTAGACGGTTGACTTAAATGGACCAACCTTGTGCTAAATCACAACACCCTTAACAGATACTGGAAAGATTTCTTCACCCAGAAAATATTGCCAGAAAGTTAATTCATCCAATTGAAACACCTAATTATTCTCCTAATAATATCTCTTGAATCTGCTGTCAAACAAACTAGCTAAGCCTATTATGGAAGAACCTAACTTCAATTCAACTCGCACAAATGAAAAAGCTTCCAAAACGTCAAAAAGAATAAGTTTCTTTCAGATGTTATAGAATTAAACGACAAAGCTAAATTGGATTGAAGGAAGATAAAAAGTTAGTCAATATTAGTATTGGATAAATAAATTAAAAAAATTATTTTATCATTATAACTCAATTGGTTCCACCCCACATTTAAATTTATACTTTCAATGTGTTCGCCTCTTATCAGACACATATCCAAGTTAATTAATATCCACTTATTTATTTTAGCCCAGGAATAGAACCCAAGAAAGTTTTTATCTGGCTTGCATGGACGGCGAAGACATTAACTTGATCTGGAAGCTTGGGTCTATCGGCTGCTTCAAAAGAGCTAAATAAAATATTTTTTGAACAGGAAGAAGCTAATTTGGCATCAGCGTGATTATCAAATCTGACCAGTTGATTATCTAACTGCCATATCGGATAAAATAAAATATAATCCATACTTGATAAGAATTGAAGCGGCCTTAAAGAAGTCTCAGCCGTTTTGCTGCTATACCAATTTTCTATTATTATAAAAGGAGAATATTTTTTTAACGTTTCAGTTCCCCCAGTTAATACATTGAGTTCGTGGTTTTCCGCATCAATTTTCAATACATCTGGCGCAGCCTTTTCAAAATCATCTAAAGGCATAATGGGTATCTTTATTTTCTCATTGAAACCTTCCGTATCACTGCTCAAGGTTAGCTTATTTAAACCCGAGGAAAAACTGTCGACTTCCAAATACCCATGACCAGATTCATCAGATAAGGCGACAGGAACACAATCAATTCGTTTAACAAGTTCTGCCTGTTTGACTAGATCTGTAAGATCATTAAATGTACTCGGGGTCGGTTCAAAAGCATATATTGGCCCACGATATGCCGGTTTTGAAGCAGCAAAAAAGGAAAAATATCCCCAGTTTGATCCGATGTCGAAAAAAACTTTGTCTCCAGTCAGTAAGACCGAAAGAACCGCCGAGACTTCAGGTTCATAGTTTTCTTGATATGCAGGTAAATAAATACTGCCAAAATGTAAATGTCGCGAATTAAAAGTTACTGTGACTTCATTATTTGGCAAGTGAATCAAAGCTTTTCCTTCTCCGCCAAGACCAAAAAAATGATACCCAACATCAAAAATAATCCGCCCTAATCTTTTTCCAAAACGCTTTGTCCAGCGGTTTTTATATTTGTGAAATCCAATTTTATTGAGCTCTGAAATTAGTGGCAGAGATTTAGGAGTAAACGGATTTGTGCGAGTAACTGGTAATTCGAATTTATAAGTTGCCATAATTTTTGGCTGACTCCCCAACCTACTGTTTTAATAATTTAACCCCACCCTTAATCGCCGGACCGTCTATCGCATAGCGATAAGCTCTGAATATATAGTTACTTCCTGCGAAAATTTATCCGGGCTCATCAGCTACAAAAAATGGCAATATATACTCCCAGACAATTTCTTTATCTCTTGTTACCTCAAAGAACCTTCCCCACAAACCTTCACAGATAAGTGTGTTTCCATTTTTTAATCTTTGAGCTCCCGGAATTCCTTCAAGATCCCAATGGTGTAATATGTTACCCTCTAAATCCATAAGAAATGTGGTTTTTTGAAAAAGAGGCGAAAAAAGTGTTGCTTCCGGATAAGCTTTGTTTGAATTTAATTCAAACAAACCAGTTTTTATATAACGAATTTATAAAATCCTTACCCGAATGAATTAAAACAAGAATTTACAAATGACAATAATCTAACTTGTCTTCCCAGTATATATGCTAACTAGAACAGCCAAATATTAGAGCTACTATGGTGTTGGTGCGGGTGAAGGGACTTGAACCCCCACGGCCTAAGCCACTGGTACCTAAAACCAGCGCGTCTACCAATTCCGCCACACCCGCACATT
>CAZXGI010000088.1:0-9616 GCA_964639965.1 uncultured Rhodospirillaceae bacterium | reverse complement strand
TTACTGCAAATGCTTTACCGTCAATTATTCTTGCTTCAGTCATAATTAAGCCCCTAATTTAGGAAGGTTTGAAATTTTAAATAAATCAATAATAACCGACGCACTTTATTGATTTTATCAATCATCTCAATCGTTTTTCTTTTATCTTATTTGATCAGAATTGAGAATGTTCAATTACACTTGGATCTTCGGTTTAAATTAGATTGCTACCATATTCTTTCAGTAAATTCCGGAAAAATATTAATAACAAAATCAAAATGACTGGTGAGATATCCATCCCACCAAGGTTGGGGAGCCAACGCCGGATGGGGCGCAGCGCCGGTTCGGTGATTCTATACATGAAGTCATAAATTTGGTAAACAACTCTATTTTGTGTATTGATAATATTAAAAGCGGTTAGCCAACTCATCGCCACAACAATGATGAGGCACCACATATATAGTCCTATAACTTGATCAATTAGAAAGAGTAGAGATAGCATTGAACTTTACCATTCCTCAGTATTTATTACGACGTAATTGGCAAACTAACGTTCCAGCTTTCTCATGGCAAGAAGATATGATTTATTTCAATTCATTACTTCGTGTGAACTTTAGCTTGTTATGGTAGATAAGGATTTTTTGTTGATAATGTTATTTGAATACGATCATGAATAGTCAGACATCGAAAACAGGTATCCGTTATTTTGATGAAATTACTGAGGGAATGTCGGCCCAAGTTAGTGAAATAATACTTGAGAAAGATGTTATTTCTTTTGCTGAGCTTACGGGAGATAGAAATCCTATACATTTGGACATTGACCATGCCGCTAATTCAATTTTTGGTCAGCGGGTTGTGCATGGAATGTTTGTGGCAAGTCTGATATCAGCAGTATTTGGTTGTAATTTTCCTGGTAATGGTTGGATATACGTCAATCAATCATTACAATTTAAGCAGCCAGTTTTTATTGGCGAGGAAATATCAATAATTGTTGTTGCAAAAAAGTTGGTTGCTTCAAAACGAATGGTGGAATTCGAAATATTTGCAAATGTTGAAGAAAAGAATGTAATTACTGGTGAGGCAACTTTATTAGCTCCGGAGCGACCGATTTGATGACTGAACATCAAAAGGCGTGACCGCAGCGAACCTAGACTTTAATTGTTTTCAATGACGTGGGGTAATAATTGACAAGAATTCTGAATACTGGCAGAAGCGATGCTGCCATAAATAATTTGGCACTAAAGTCGCCCAAGGCCCATGTAATCCAAGGTAAACCAGAATAAATAAAAGCTATGGTAAAGAAAATTGCCGTGTCTATTGCGGATCCTATTAGTGAAGATGCTAAAGGTGCTTTCCACCAAGTTAGATTTCTCAACTTATTAAAAACATATATATCAATTAGCTGAGCAATCAAAAATGCGGATCCCGATGCGATGGCTATTCTTATATCTATTATCACTGATAAAATGACCCCAAGAGCAAATCCAATGTATACTACTTTACGAGCAGCCTGTGCGTTGAATAATCGGTTTGTTATATCAGTAACCAAGAAGCATAGAGGATAGCTAAAAGCACCCCAAGTTAACCAGTCATTGATAGGGTGGTTAACAAGTTCGTTTGAGGCAAAAATCACCAAGCTCATAGATACAGTGGGTATAAATAAAAACCAAAATCGTGAAAAATTCGAGAAAAAGATTGAAGTCAATTTTTTGTATCCATTTAGTGGGACTGGTGTGAACAGCGGATTAAACAATTTAGTTCAAATAAGCAAGTTTTCAGTTTGAAGCTTGGATAGGATTATTTAAACCCTCTCTCCATATCCAAATGATTTGGATTATTAATAAAGTATTTTATTAGTGCTACTGCATTCTTACTATCCCACTCAACGCCTCCTTGTAATTTTCCTAATTCGCGGTTCTTGCGATCAAATATAATAGTTGTAGGCATATATTTTACCCCTAATTTCTTTGCTGATTTACTCTCCTTATCTGTATATAGTGCTAATTTTTTCAGTTGGAGACGTTCCAATAAACGGCCAGCTACCTTTTTACCCCCGCGATCAAGGCTTATGGCAATTACCGCAAAATCATTTTTACTAAATTTATTTTGTAATCGCTCTATTGACGGTAATTCGCGAATGCATGGTGAACACCAAGTTGCCCAAAAGTTTAAAAAAACCACTTTACCTTTAAAATCAGCCAAACTTACTTTCTCACCGTTAGTATCTTCCCAACTAACCGTGCTAGTCGCTTTTATATTGGATTGATCAATTCTTGTTAATTGGAATTTTCCCATGGAACCTGATAGAGGGGGCCTTTCTGCAAGTGCAGCGCTATCAAAGCTGATTAGTATATAAAATATACCAAGGGATATTATTCTCTTTAAATTTAGAGAGCAATGATTGGGTAGTTTATTCATGTGTTCACCAAACGTATCTAAGGCAATATAAACAAAGAATAACATTATGCACTAATATTTTGGTGTTGGATAAAATACATTGACTTTATTTTTTTCATTCTGGTTACGAACGGATTGATAAGAGTTTTATAAAAAATTTATTATGTATTTCATAAGAATTTGGGGTTATTTTTTACCTAAATGATAAAAATTATTTTGACCTTTTGATCGGATAGGATGACAGATTTGAAACCTCGTCCATGTTTTGTTTATGTGCTAGGAAGCCTTGTTTCAGGTGATCAAAGTGGGATGAGTACTTATGTAGGTTGGAGTAATAATCTTGAAGCACGTATTTCTAAACATAATAAAGGCACAGGGGCAAAATTTACGCGTGGCCGGCAATGGCAATTATTGTACGTTGAGATATTTTTCTCCCGAGGTGAAGCAATGAGCCGGGAATGGAATCTCAAACGAGATAAAAAATTCAGGAAGGCTTTACTGCAAAACTGGTTTGATTAATCCACAGAAGTTAGGTTTGGCAGATTCAGGTTTGATACATTGTTCTGTAAAATAAAATTCTGAAGATTGTCATTGACTAATAGACCAAATTTTTTGATAAAAATTAAGATAGCTAGGATAAAAGTATTAATCAGATGGCGACTTGAAAAAATACGTAATAATCCGTGATTTGGCGTCTTACTGTCAATGTGGCACTAACCAATAAATGTGTTTGAAAATTAGAGAAAATGAGTAAAAAAAATACTGCGGTAATTGTACTTGCTGCTGGGCTTGGCACGCGCATGAAGTCGACCATGCCAAAAGTGCTGCATCCCATTGCAGGACGGGCGATGATCCTGCAATTGTTGGATAGTTTAACTGGTATAAATCCAAATAGGATTATATTGGTTATCGGTCCTAATATGGAGTTGGTAAGTGAGACCGTTGCAGCGGCAGGTTATGATTTTGAAGTTATTATTCAAAATGATCGCCTTGGAACAGGACACGCCGTCGCGCAGACCAAAAAAGTTCTTTCAGATTTTAGAGGTGATATCCTAGTTTTATATGGGGATAGTCCTCTTATTAAATCAAAGACGTTATTTGAGATGTTGGAAGCCCGGGTTATTAAGCGTAATCCAGCCGTTGTCGTACTAGGTTTTCGTCCATTTGATGCCGCAAAATATGGTAGATTGATCGTGGGTAAAGATGGAAATCTTGAGGCTATTATAGAAGCTGCGGATGCGAGTGAGGAAGAGCTTTCGAATAATCTTTGCAACTCAGGTGTAATGGTGATTGATAGCGTAATTCTCTTCGATTTAATCTCCAATCTTTCAAATAATAATTCAAAGGGTGAATTTTATCTCACAGATATTATTGGACTTTCGGTCCAGAATGGTCGTCATTGTATTGTTGTTGAAGGAGAGGAGGAGGAATTATTAGGCATTAATTCGAGATCTGAGTTGGCTTTTGCTGAAAATATTATGCAGGATCGACTACGTCAATCTGCTATGGAAAGCGGAGCAACACTAATTGACCCGAGCAGTATTTATTTTTCACATGATACAAAAGTTGGCAGAGATGTAAAAATTGGACCAAACGTTTTTTTTGGTCCCGGCGTTGAGGTTTGTGATGGTGCGGTAATCCGATCTTTTTGTCATATTGAGGGGACGTCTATTAATAAAAACGCTATTATAGGCCCATTTGCTCGGTTGCGACCGGGTGCTAATATTGGTGAGGATGTTCATATTGGTAATTTTGTTGAGGTCAAGAATGCATCTCTAGCCGCTGGCGTTAAAGCTAATCACCTGGCCTATATTGGTGATACACAAGTAGGTAAGAAGGCGAATATCGGGGCTGGTACAATAACGTGCAATTATGATGGTTACAAAAAATCTATTACGGAAATTGGAGCAGGTGCCTTTATTGGATCCAATACGGCGTTGGTGGCTCCTGTTAAAATTGGAAAAAATTCGATTACGGGTGCGGGTAGCGTAATTACGAAAAATGTTGAGAGTGGTGCTCTTGCCATAACAAGAGCAGAACAGAAAGTTGTTAAAAATTTTGCTGAAAAGTCGAAAGAAACGAAAGTAAAAAAATAATGTGTGGGATTGTTGGTATCATTGGCAAAAATGATGTTGCCTTGCCTTTGTTAGAATGTCTTAGGCGTTTGGAATATCGTGGTTACGATTCGGCTGGTATTGCGACAATAAATAATGGGCTTATTGAGCGGAGGCGTGCCGAGGGCAAATTATTAAATCTAGCTGTCAAACTTGAAGAAATCCCGTTAACAGGAACGTTAGGCATTGGTCATACACGCTGGGCTACTCATGGGGTTCCTAATGAAGCTAATGCCCATCCACACGCCACTGAGAAAGTAGCAGTTGTGCATAATGGTATTATTGAGAATTTTCAGATCCTAAAAGATGAGCTTGAAAATACAGGTCATAATTTAGCTTCTGACACGGACACAGAGGTAATCGCTCATCTTATTACCCATTACATAGAAATAGGTCAGACACCCGAAGATGCAACAGCAACTGTACTTGACCGTATTGAGGGTGCCTTTGCATTAGGAATTATTTTTTCGGGTCAACAGGATCTGATGATAGCTGCTCGTCAGGGTTCACCTATTGCAATTGGTTATGGTGAGGGTGAAATGTTTTTAGGCTCAGATGCTCTGGCGCTTGCTCCTATGACGCAACGGATCACCTATCTAGAGGATGGTGATTGGGCAGTAATTCATAGTACGAATGTTACCATTCGAGATCAAAATGGTACCATTATCAAGCGCCCTATCCAGACGACGGAAATTTCCGGGGCTCTTTCCGGTAAAGCAGGCTATGCACACTACATGCTTAAGGAAATTTTTGAGCAACCCCAAGTAATTGGAGATACGCTTCACAGTTTTATAAACCCAGCAGACCAGACTATTACTTTACCTGATTTACCCTTTGATTTGGCTAGTGTAACAAAAATTACTATCTCTGCTTGTGGTACTGCATTTTATGCTGCTCTCACAGCAAAGTATTGGTTGGAAAAAGTAGCCCAAGTTCCAGTGGAAGCCGATATTGCTTCTGAATTCCGTTATCGGGGTGTACGCATGTCAGAAGGGGGATTGGCAATCTTTATTTCTCAATCTGGAGAGACTGCTGACACGTTGGCAGCACTAAGATACTGTCGCGAACAAGGGCAGAAAATTCTTTCTATTGTTAATGTTCCAGAAAGTACAATCGCTCGAGAATCTGATGCCGTGCTAAAGACTTATGCTGGCCCTGAGATCGGGGTTGCATCGACCAAGGCGTTTACAACTCAATTGACCGTTCTCGCATGTTTTGCGATTGTTTTAGCACGTGCGCAGGGTAGCATTAGTCATGATAGGGAAGCTGCACTAGCTAATGCTTTGACTGAAATTCCGGCACGCGCTGCTGACGTTCTCAATCAAGACAATAATCTAAAAGAATTTTCCAAAGAACTTTCTTGTGCCCGTGACGTTCTATTTTTAGGGCGAGGTACAAGCTATGCGATTGCTATGGAAGGTGCACTTAAGCTTAAGGAGATTTCTTATATACATGCTGAAGGCTATGCCGCTGGTGAAATGAAACATGGACCTATTGCATTGATAGATGATGGTGTCCCGGTGATCGTGATAGCACCATCAGATGAGCTACTTGATAAAACAGCCTCTAATATGCAGGAAGTGATTGCTCGAGGTGGTAAGGTCTTTTTCTTAACCGACCTTTCAGGTGATAAAAAGCTTGGTGCTTTGGCTGCCCATACAATTGTATTACCGGAAGTAGATCCATTTGTTGCACCCATTCTTCATGCTATTCCTGTGCAATTATTGGCCTATCACGCCGCAGTATTCAAGGGCACTGATGTTGATCAGCCTCGTAATTTAGCAAAGTCGGTAACTGTTGAATAAGGGGGTGGGTATGCAGTTTATACTTGATTATCTAGTTTCGTTCTTAAAAATGGTATTATATTCTCTACTGTTGAATTATGTGATTAGGGGGTAACAATCCCAAATTTATTTGACCAATTTAAAACAGAGATGCCAACAAATGACCAACTCGTAGGTACCGCTTGTGACACTGTGTTAAGAACATATGATAAGAAGGCGATAAAAACAAACTTCTCTATTCTGGTAGAAAAATTACATGATAAAATATACGAAGACTACCTAATTGCTCAAAGGGAGACCGGTAACCGTTTAATATCTCTTAAATTTTCAGGAGAAGTCCCTTCTTTCGATCAACTAGATAAATTTTTTCTTTCCATAGGACAATCCCGCAAGTCGAGAGCAGGCAAAGCATTTGAAATAATACTTGAAGAATTGCTTGGAAGACGCCTCGGATATCCTTTAGATCGACAAGTTAATGTTGATGGCGCAAAACCTGATTTTGTAATGCCATCTAGCAATTATTTTGCTAGGAACCCTATTGATTGTATGCTTTTAACTGCAAAAAGAACACTCCGTGAGCGCTGGCGACAGGTAGTTACGGAAGCAAATGTTACTTATTCATATTTTCTAGCGACCCTTGATCAAAAGGTCACAAAATCCCAGTTGGAACAAGCAGCAAGGCATAAAATTTTTTTAGTAACGACAAAAATTAATATCGAACAAGTTCAACATTACCGTGGGGCAGGAAACGTATTATCTTTCGAGGAGTTTATTTCTCTTCATTTAGATCCAGCAATGAAACGTTGGGGTAATGATATTTGAAAAGGATGGTTCTCTAGGTATAAGAAAGTTCTGCTGGTGTATTCAAATTGTGAATAGTTGAAATTTTCACCTATTATTGTAGTATTTAGGTATTGAGTGAAAAGTGACCCATAATTTTAAATATAACCTTTTCTATATTTTTTAATTCACATTCCCAGATTATTAAATATGTCCAATCATTATTTATTAGTTCAAGATAATTCTTTTTATCTCGCTGAATGGTTTTTTTTCTTTTTTCCGTCCAAAAATCCTCGTTTGTTTTGGGTCTAACCTTGCCATATTTGCAATTATGAGAGTGCCAGAAACAACCATGTACAAAAATAACAGTCTTATACCTTTTAAAAACGAGATCTGGTCGTGTTCCGAATATCTTATTATTCAACCGATACCTTAACCCTAAACCATGGCATAACTTTCTAACGATTAATTCAGGTTTAGTCCCGCTGGATTTAATTCTCGACATGTTAAAACTTCGTGTTCGGGTATCATGAACATCCATGCCGCTAGACACTCATCGTACTAATAATCTTCCGGTATTCTCGTCAAGAAGATGATGAACCATTATCTCTACAATATTTTTTGCAATTTCTTCGACAACTAAAGGGACCACAGAATTACCAAACTGTTTGTATGCCTGTGTATCTGATACAACCTGAGGGAATCCATTATTATGACCAAAAAATTCTGCATATCGGTTCTGAAAACCCATAAGGAACATCGCCTCTCGTGGTGTAAGTCGACGAGGGTTTTTCCATCCGTCTTGGTGTATTAATATTTCTGCCCCATCTTTATAGTATCTGGCGCTCATGGTTCTTGATACGTCGTTCCTAGTGTTTAGTCCGAACCCAAAACCATTACCTTTTGCTTTATGTTTTGCAGCGTAATCCTGCAAATACTGCCATAATTTATCAGACAACATATATTTTTTGTCGGGTAGTGTTTCTAGAATATTTTTTAATAAGATCTGTTCATTATTTTGTGGATTAGGAAATTCAAAATTTACTGGTTGTTTCTTACAAAATGTTTTTCTGTCGAAACAAACAATAAAAATACGTTCTCTGTGTTGAGGAACCCAGTTACGTGCATCAATTACTTGTGAAAATAAAATATAATTGCGCTTTTCAATCTCAAACTTTATGCGTCGCCAGGTGTTACCTTTGTCGTGCGATTTGAGATTTTTGACATTCTCGAGGAATAAAATTGGAGGTCTTTTAGCATCAACAATGTCCATTATTTTTTCAAATAGGTTACCCTGTTCTTCATCTTCAAAACCGTGTTTTCTTCCAAGGGATTTTTTTTTCGAAACACCGGCAATTGAGAAAGGTTGGCAAGGAAACCCGGCACATAGGATGTCGTGATCCGGGATTATATTTTTTGCATCAATGGTTCTTATATCTTCTGTGTTAACATCATTATCTCCATACCATGCTTTATAGGTAGTATTTGCATATTTGTCCCATTCGCTCGAAAACACGCATTTACCACCAACTGATGTGAGTGCACACCTAAATCCTCCTATGCCCGCAAAAAGATCAATAAATTTAAACGGCAGTTTTCCATAAAGATATGAGGGGGTAATTGGTTTGGAAAAGAGTGAGTAACCAAATTCTTCTTCTCTCGCACTGGAGATAATATTTTTTAGGAACTGATTCTGGGAAATACCGCTGGGAGTATTCTGTTTGATCCACAAAATATCATTAGGATCTAAATCTCGTATATGTAAATTATTATTGCTCAATTTTACCTCACAGGGAATTTATGCTAGCATGGTATCATAAATTCCCCGCGAGTTGAAGTTATTTAATATGTTGGGTTGGCGTTGTTATTTCTGCGGTTAAAACCAACTCTTCACCGTAAATCAGTCTCAAAAAGTTGGATTACATCGGCAGAGTAGTAGTGAACCGTGCTCCGCCAACCCATTTCTTCGAGGTCTGCAAATGTGAAATCGTCAATCTCAAACATTTCAAGCATTTCCGGAACATCATCTTCCGCACATTCTTCAAGTTCAATTGAATAAGTCCTCTTGTCAAATTCGTCATACTTCGCATAGGTGATCATCGACCAGTAACGAGTACCATGAAGCACTCCCTTTCTTTTGAGATAAAGGTTTTGGACATCCTGGCAGAACATTGGTCCAACATAACGATAACCAACGTAAAACACGCGTTTTCTTGGCACTGGTATTGGACGTTTTTCTATTTTTGGAAATTGGATCACATTTGTCATGTGCGCCTCCGCTTTAGTGCTTTAGGCGGGATGCCAAGGCGCACAAGTTGAAGATTAAATGCCCACTGTGATATTACCATTTATTGAGAAATTTTCAATTACTTGGATCTAAAATATTAAAATTACTCATCAATACTCGTTTATCAAAAGTCTCCAACCTAAAATCCGACCTTACCTCTGGATATTCTTTTTCTAACTTCTCATCCCTTATTCTCTTTTTCTTTATTATTGAGTGAACATGAGCACCTCTGAATTTCTTTCCTCTCACACTAAGAATACCCTTCTTATTTAAAT
>CAZXGI010000087.1:0-9976 GCA_964639965.1 uncultured Rhodospirillaceae bacterium | reverse complement strand
TCGATGAACAATCAAGACCTTAAAGAAACAGGCGTGAACAGCACACCACTTACCCAAGTGAAACGCTTAGCTGCATTGTGTCAAGAATCAGGTCTCGATGGTGTAGTTTGCTCAGCGTCGGAAATTCGTCCACTCCGCAAAATTTGTGGCAACGAGTTTAAACTTTTGACACCTGGTATTCGTCCGATTTGGGCTTCACGTGATGATCAAAAACGAATAATGACCCCCAGTGAAGCCATAAAACAAGGGGCAGATTATCTAGTAATTGGCAGACCAATTTATGGTGCTAGAAATCCTGTTTCAGCAGCCAAGAAAATCATAAATGAAATCGCTGAGGTTATTAGCTAAAATGGCTATTTCTGTTAAGATATGTGGACTTAGCCAAAACGAAAGCGTAGATATGGCAGTTGAATATGGTGCAAAATATATTGGTTTTGTTTTTTACTCCCCCTCCCCACGCAGTTTATCTCTTGAGCAAGCAAAACAATTAATTTGCCGCGTTCCAAAACATGTAAAAAAGGTTGGACTTTTTGTTGATCCAATTAATTCGGAAATTGAGAGCGTCCTTAATATTGCCAACCTCGATCTGATCCAGCTTCATGGTGGCGAGACCCCCTACCGGGTGTTAGAAATAAAACAGCTTTCCGGATTACCAATTTTAAAAGCTATTAAATTAGCTAAACAAGGGGACTTAGAACTGGCAACGAATTATTTTGATGTTGCTGACCACTTATTATTCGATGCTAAGGCCCCAGCAAGTTTGTCTGGAGCCTTACCGGGAGGCAACGCTATATCTTTTGACTGGAAATTACTTCGAGATGCTGAAATTCCTTTACCATGGATGTTGGCTGGAGGCTTGATTGCCGAAAATATTGAAGAAGCAGTAAAATCTAGTGGCGCCAATACTCTTGATGTCTCATCTGGTGTGGAAACTGTGCCCGGGATAAAAAGTCTTGATCTTATAAAAAAATTTCTCAAAACAGCCAAGACCATTTAATCGGAGAGATGTAATTCACTAATTGACAAACGCTAATTGCTTTTTCGCGTCAATCAGGTAAAACCATCACCATTATGGACAAACTAAATACCTATAAAGCGGGCCCAGATGAAAATGGTCATTTTTCTATTTTCGGCGGTCGTTATGTAGCTGAAACCCTTATGCCACTGATCTTGGAGGTTGAGCGTGCTTACAATAAAACTAAAAACGATGAGACCTTCCAATTAGAACTCAGCGGCTACCTCAAAAATTACGTTGGGCGACCCTCCCCTCTTTACTTTGCAGAACGACTAACTGCAAAACTCGGTGGCGCTAAAATCTACTTTAAACGTGAAGATCTAAACCATACAGGTGCTCACAAAGTAAACAATTGCATGGGCCAAGTACTGCTAGCTAGAAAAATGGGTAAGAAAAGGATAATTGCAGAAACTGGTGCGGGAATGCACGGAGTAGCAACGGCTACCGTCTGCGCCTTATTTAATATACCCTGCCAAATATATATGGGATCCACGGACATTGAACGGCAAGCACAAAATGTGTCACGAATGAAAATGTTGGGTGCTAACATAGTTCCAGTAGAATCAGGTACTGGCACATTAAAAGATGCTATGAATGATGCACTGCGGCATTGGGTTGCAAATGTTGAAACAACTTATTATGTGATAGGCACCGTTGCTGGTCCTCATCCTTACCCTGTTATGGTACGTGATTTCCAATCAATTATAGGAGAAGAAACCCGTAAACAGATAATTGAACACGAGGGTAAATTGCCGGATAGTTTGATTGCATGCATTGGGGGTGGTTCTAACGCAATGGGATTATTTTATCCATTCTTGGATGACGATGTGCGTATAATTGCGGTAGAAGCCTCCGGTGCAGGCATTAAAACTGGCAAACATGCCGCCTCACTAAATGCAGGATCTCCAGGAGTTCTTCATGGTAACCGAACATTCTTATTGCAAAATAATGATGGCCAAATTATGGATGCACATTCTATTTCGGCTGGCCTAGATTATCCGGGTATTGGCCCTGAGCATGCATGGCTACACGACATTGGAAGGGCTGAGTATGTTTCTATCACGGATAGAGAAGCGATTGATGCTTTCCAAACATGTACGAGACTGGAAGGCATAATTCCTGCTCTAGAAACAGCACATGCAATCGCTCATATAATTAAAATAGCCGGGGACCTGCCTAATAATCATATAATGGTCTTAAATATGAGTGGTCGAGGAGATAAGGATATGGATTCTGTATCCAACTACATAGAAAAAAATAAATAATGACAAGCCTTAAAGGAACACAACGTATAGAAAAACGTTTCAAAGACCTAAAAAAAGCCGGGAGACCTGGCCTAGTTTCTTTCATTACTGCTGGAGACCCAAACACAGAAACAAGTAATGAGATTTTAAAAAGATTGCCTGATTCAGGGGCGGACATTATTGAAATTGGAATGCCATTCTCAGATCCAATGGCAGATGGACCAGCAATACAAGCTTCAAGCCAACGTGCACTCAATAATGGTAGCTCAATGCTTAATACTTTAGAGATGGTCAGTAACTTTCGCAAAATAGATAACGAGACACCCATTATTCTCATGGGTTATTTTAATCCCATTTATTTATATGGAACAGAAAAATTTGTCGCTGATGCGAAAAAATCTGGTGTTGATGGATTTATTATTGTTGACTTACCACCAGAAGAATCAGAAATGCGGGAGCCTGTAAAAAAAGCTGGGCTAAGCTTTATTTATTTGATTGCGCCGACAACAGACAGTAAGCGTATACCAATTATAACTAAACATGCAACGGGGTTTATTTATTATGTCTCTGTCACAGGAATTACTGGCACAAAATCAGCGTCTAGCGATCATATAGCAACGGCCCTAGAAAAAGTAAGGAAACATACTAACTTACCTATCGCCGTTGGATTTGGTATTACTACAAAAGAAAAAGCGCGAGAAATTGGCAACCATTCAGAAGCTGTAGTTGTAGGCTCAGCGTTTGTTAATAGAATTTCAGAAAACTTAAATGAAGATGGAACAGCAAAAGATAGCTGCGTGGATTCTGTACTCAGCTTGGTCCAGAATATAGCTAGCGGTTTAAGATAGTGAGAGCTAAAATTTTAAATTAAGTGTGAGAGATATGGATCTCATTCAACGCCTCAACCGACACCATCCGAAAGTCATTGATCTTTCATTGGACCGTATTAATCGACTTCTAGAATTACTTGGCAATCCTCAAAATTCTCTTCCGCCTATAGTTCATGTTGCAGGTACAAATGGTAAAGGTTCAACACTTGCTTTTGCCCGGGCGATCGCGGAAGCTGCCGGCCTAAAGGTTCATGTGTATACATCACCTCATTTGATAAAATTCAACGAACGAATTAGGATTGCTGGTAAACTTATAAACGACCAAGATCTTTTGAACTTAATGACCGAAGTAGAATATATAAATGACGGCAGACCAATTACATTCTTTGAGATTACAACAGCCATTGCTCTTCTTGCTTTTTCTCGAACACCTGGTGATTTAGTTTTATTAGAAACTGGATTGGGTGGAAGACTAGATGCAACTAACGTAATCACTAGACCAACAGTAACCGCTCTTACTCCAATTAGTTATGATCATGCTGGATTTTTGGGTGAAGATTTAACACATATAGCGAGACAAAAAGCAGGTATAATAAAAAGAGGTATACCATGCATAACTACTAAGCAAAATCCCTCGGTAATCAAAGTTATTGAAAATATTGCTGACGATATGGATGCACCGTTAAGTATTGAGGATAAAGAATGGTGGGTTGCTATTAAGGGAGAGAGAATGTCAATAATAAGCCCGGAAGGTCAAATTACTCCTCCCTTACCAAATCTCATAGGTCCACACCAAATACAAAACGCCGGTCTCGCAATTATAACATTGGCAGAACTAGGTGATAAGAGAATTAATCGAAAAGCTGTTGACACTGGTATAACAAATGCAGAATGGCCAGCACGAATGCAAAGGCTTACCTCTGGCCCATTGTGCGCACAACTTCCCAATGATTGGGAATTATGGCTTGACGGAGGTCATAACCCTGCTGCTGGAGTTGCAATTGCATCAACACTTCAAGACCTTACCGATAATCCAATTCACGTCATTACTGGATTAATAAACACCAAAAAACCGGCCGAATTTCTCGCTCCCCTTTTCAAATATACTAAGACTTTAACAGCCGTTAATATCGTAGGTTCTGATGCCAGCTTCGATGCTGATGAAATATTCATAGTTGCAAAGAAAATTGGGTTCCAAGCTAAGACAGCAAATTCTATTACGGATGCAATAAAAAATATTATTTCGGTAGAAAAATCACCATCAAAAGTTCTAATTTGTGGCTCACTCTATCTTGCAGGGAATGTTCTAAAAGAAAATAAATAGGAGAATAGATAAAATGGCATTATTACTATTCAATAGCCTACGTGGGGGAAAAGAAGATTGGGCCAAATTTTTTAATAAAGATCTCCCCAATCTTGAAATTCGTGAATGGCCAAACATCGGTAACCCTCAAGAAATTGAATACCTTGTTATCGGGCGACCAACCTTACAAGAATTGCCACCATTACCAAATCTCAAGCTAATGTTAACAATGCTGGCAGGCGTTGAAGGTATCTATAATAATCCTGCCTGCCCAAAGGGAATCCCTCTAGTTAAAGGCGAACCGGAAGCTGGAGATCCATCCTTAACAGAGTATGGGATCACACATGTTCTACGTCACCATCGTAATTTGCCAACTTATTCAAAGCACCAACAACACCATGAGTGGCTCGAAATTGAGCAAAAAGTGGCATCTGAACAAAGAGTAGGTTTATTGGGATATGGAACCATGTCTAAGCCTATTGGGGAGGTGTTACTTAATATGGGTTTCAATGTTGCTGCTTGGACGCGAACACCTAAACCAAAAATTCCCATCAAGATTTTTTCTGGACCAGAGGAACTCAATGCGTTTCTTGAAAGAACCGATATTGCCGTTTGTTTATTACCCTTTACACCAGAAACTAAGGGTATATTTAACGCAAGAACCTTCGCTAAAATGCCGAAAGGCGCATCAATAATAAATTTAGGACGAGGCGGGCATATCATAGATGCTGATTTAATTAACGCACTTGACAATGGCCAATTATCTGCAGCCACTCTTGATGTGACGGAACCAGAACCTTTACCAAAAGAAAGCCAGCTGTGGGATCATCCTTTAGTTACGATACTGCCCCACGTAGCTAGAAGACCTCCAGTATCCCAAATTGCGCCTGTGTTTATAGAAAACATAAGACGCTTTAAAACCAATAAGCCACTATTGCAACTTACCGATAGTGTAAGAGGATATTAATTGTCTTCTGCTTCTAGCACCCCGAACTGAAGAAGCTTAGGTAAGTGGTTCTTGCAGAACTCTTGATAACCTAACTGCATAGTCTCTTTTTCGCTGGCGCCATCAGTTAGAACCTCCTGATTAGCCTCTGCCAAACGCTGTAATATCCAATCCACAACCTCACCACGGCTTGCCTCAGCGGTGCAAAGTATGAACAAGGCATCCGACATTGTAAATTCGACACCAATGCCTGCTTTGGGCCCCAAGAGAGTTATTTTATCCTGCTTAAAAAGCCGGTTTTTTAAAAATTGAATATTTGACTTTGAAGAAATAGAATATCTATCGGCTTCCATATTAAGTTTATCATTTTTATCTGAAGTGATAGAAAAGGGTAAAATTCTTCCGCTAGAACTCAGAAATTTTAACGCATCAACTACAAGTTCTATTGAATAATCTTTTAATTCGTTATTTTGAATAAGGTTTCGCGCCGAATTAGAATTTTTTGCTAAGATACGTATTAAACGCCTAAAAATATCAACATTATAATTCAATTCGACATTTTCAAACTCCACAACCAATTCAAATTCATCCTCTGAACAAGTCATCCCAAACATAACTCTGCTGAGGATTTCGGTCTGTTCCTGCGCATCCATTAATTCACGACTATTCACAAAAACATCTTTTCTCAAAAACTGGTTCCTTATTAAATCACCATGACTTTCAAAGAGCTCTCTTGTTGCAACATTTTTTAGAAACTCTTGAAAATCAAGCGGTACTGCTAAATCTATAAAGTTTAGATGACAAATAGCACTGCCAGCAAAACTGAGCCCTATCTTTTGCATCTCCTTTTCAATTTGGTGAAAGTAATATGGTTTAAAGTAATCACTTAACAATCGATGGGCGGCATAGTTAATTTCTTTAGTTTTTATGTCATCAAAAAAACTTTTAGCAGCGGGATTGTTGGCAAAACAACTTACATCATTGGTGTTCATAAATTCTAAGTAATCTAAGCCCGATTGCGCTTTAATTAAATTATCTGCTTTCATACCACTAGTATGAAACGATACAATCTCCCTTAACGGTGATATGACTGAACCACCCGGCATGGCCTCGTAGTCCAAATATAGAATGCCATCCTTCCTTAAATGGTTAGCAATAAAATCCTGTATATGTGAACGAGCATCTTCATCAATCCAAGAGTAGACATCATGAAGAATAATAAAATCAAAGTCCGGTAAGGCCGCCTTGGCGAGTTCATTATAGCCCAAACAATGGAAATCAATGTTAGGACTTTCGATCCCTTTGGATAAAGCAACAGCAGCGTCAATATAATTTAAATTACTATCAATACCAAAAAACTTTGCCTCGGGATATAACTCAGCCAAACCGTTCAGAGTAACACCAACCCCACACCCTAACTCGCAATAATTAAAACGACGGTCTATCTGAACTGGATAATAACCATTCAATATACAAATATAATTCAAATATAATGGATTAAATTCATTGTAATATTGCCACTGGCTGACCTCATCCACAGTAACGCTAGCTTCCATTAACTACCCCTATATAAAACAAAACCCTACCATTTAGGTAGGGCCTTATTATTCTTGCATAGTCATACGACTTAAATAACAGATTCTATCCATTCCTTAAGTTTACTTTTAGGCAATGCGCCGACTTTTGTCGATGCAACCTCACCATCTTTAAATAAAATCAAAGTGGGAATACCTCGAACACCGTATTTGGATGGTGTTTCTGGATTGTCATCAATATTAACTTTAGCAATCGTCAATTGATTACCAAATTCGTCACCAAGTTCATCTAATGCCGGTGCAATTTGCTTACATGGACCGCACCATTCTGCCCAAAAATCAACCAATACAGGTTCCGAGGCAGAAATAACATCGACATTAAATGAATCATCAGTTACTTGTTTAGACATGTTTTTATCCTATTTTTTTGTTGATATTCCCATTTTGCACTACGGAGTATTAAAAATTTATAAAGTCAATCTATGTCTGACGAGAACCCGCGTCAAGAGAACTCAGGAGACATTCTCAAGTCCCTTGGGTTCGTATTCAAGTAATCTCTTTGGCTCAAGTTCCATTAGATGCGCACCCACTGTCCATAATAACGCACACCTAATTTCCTTATCTGGATAAATACGTTGCAATGTTACTCGGTAAGCTGCCATTTGCTGTAAATAAACTTCTTCTACTTCATCAGGTGTCCTTGGTGGTGGACGATTTGTCTTAAAATCAACCACAAAAACTTCATTTTCTGTAACTAATATACGATCAAGCTGAGCTGAAATAATTTGTCCTCCAACCATACCAGAAAGCGGCACTTCAGCCCTTGAGCCCAATCCAAATATAGGGGCAAACCGTGAATCATTGATTACAGATAGAACTTCATCAGCGAGCTTTTTTTGTTGCTTTGATGTCAAACCGTAGACTTTACGACTAAGAAACTTTTTAAGTACTGATTTACGTTTTCTTGGTTCCAAATCTGGTAAATTTTGCAGAAGTGTATGGATAATCTTCCCCCGTTTGAAACGCGATTCATCGTTTCTTTGAAGCGGTGACGCTATAGCTGGCTCATCATAATTTGGTTTTGAGGGTGTTAATATTAATGGTTGCAAAGGATCTTCTTTTGGCGATTCATATGCCCACTTTGGCAATTCTTTATCTTGCAAACCTTGAACAGCTCCAGTACTGGTAATTTGTTTCTTTTGCTCGGATATAAATTTTAATACCTCAGAACTTGATGTTTCCCCAGCGTCCTTAAGATAAGGATCTGTATACTCGCAAGCAATTTCTGATAAACTACTTTGGATTAGATTATACCAACAGTGTTCTGGCGGTTTATTTTTTGTTTTCCAACCACAAATATAAAGTCGATCTTCTGCTCGGGTCATGGCCACGTAAAGTAAACGTTTATATTCCTGATCACGATCTTGACAAATAACTTCGTACTCACCTTGGCAGACCTCTTCATAAAAGCCTCGTCGTGGCGGCCATAAAACAGCCTGATCTTGCCCCTCGGGATCTTTAGGCCATAACAACATAGGCCCCTTCTGAGGTACCTGCATTGTATCAGGTAAAAAAACAATGGGTGCTTGAAGTCCTTTAGCCGCATGAACAGTCATAACACGGACAGAATCCTGTGTCCCTTGTTCAAGATCTCGTTTAATTTCTACGGCTCCAGCCGCCATCCAGTGCAAAAATCCTTCAAGTGAAGGAGCATGAGATCTCTCGAAAACTAAGGCTAAGTTCAAAAACTCTGAGATTGGGTCAAGTGCATCCGGACCCAATCGCGAAACTAATTTTTTTCGCCCATTTCTCGCACCTAAAAGTTCACCAAATAATTCAAATGGGGGAATTAAATCAGCCCTACCCATAAAATAAGAAAGTTCTTCATGCGCTTGTAATAATTTAGAATCTAACTTTCTATTCTTAGCGAGTGATTCCCAAAGTGACCCTTTGCGTTGATAGGCTAACTTATATAATTGTTCTTCGGTTAATCCAATTAATGGTGATCTGAGCAAATTAGCTAACGTTAAATCATCTTCAGGTAATAACAAGAATTGTCCAAAAGCTATTAAATCCATTACAGCCAATTGCTCGGTCAAAACCATTCGATCTATGCCAGCTACACCAATATTAAGTTCCTTTAAAGAACGTATCATATCTTCAACGAATCCAGTGCGGCGGCGCACCAAGATCATAATATCACCAGGCTGAATTGGTCGACCCCTTGACTCTAACACCTCTTCGTCCTGTAAAATTTTGGCAATACGGCCAGCAATTAGCCTTGCCAATCGAGTTTGTGGAGCATCATCTCGGATTCTTTCAACAGGCGGCTTCCAAGACTTCGGCGGATCCGATGCTCGGGGCTCCACCGGCGGCCAAAGCTCAACTAACCCGCCTTCGTCTTTTCGCCAAACCCCATGCCGCACAACATTGCCATCAAATGTCACACCATCAGAAATATCAGGCGAAGCAAAAACAGCATCCACAGCAGATAATATAGCTTCGGTTGATCGAAATGATACATTCAAATCAATCGGCCTCCAACTTTGTTCAGCATGTTCTACACAATTCGAAAAAAATATTTGCGTTTGACCAAAAGTTATTGGGTCCGCCCCTTGAAATGAATAAATTGACTGCTTCACATCTCCAACCGCAAAAATTGTACGTATTGTTTTATGGGCGCTTTGACCAACAAAAAACTCTTCGACCAATGCCTTAATAACCCGCCATTGTGCTGGGCTTGTATCTTGTGCTTCATCGACAAGAACATGGTCAATTCCACCATCAAGTTTGAATAATACCCAAGGAGCAATACCTTCACGATTCAACAATTCGCCAGCCATTAAAATCAAGTCATCATAATCAATTAGTGCTTTATCATTCTTTTGGATTTGATAGTTATCCAACAAAGCTTCCCAAAGGATCAATAAACTTGATGTGCTTTTAAAAATACTAACCGAGCGCCAATGTAATATTATACGCTGAAGGCGGATTCCCTCTGCCAATAAAATATCAACCACACCCGGCGATATTTTCTGAGCCGCTTTAGTGATTAATGTCTTACGAATACTGAAATTGGGTTCATTCAAATAGGCTAAAAATA
>CAZXGI010000086.1:0-10048 GCA_964639965.1 uncultured Rhodospirillaceae bacterium | reverse complement strand
CCCGATATTCAGGGAATCCATAAACCCAATCTGGATCAGTTCGATAAGCTATGGAAGCATCAATTACCCGTGTTTCGTTATTTTCAATTAAATTCACAGCTTCTTGAGACGCATCTTCTGGCAAACAAAGCAGACAAATATCGGCGTCATTAAGCATTTCAGAACGAGCTTTTAAATCCTTACGATATTTATCATCAAGACGCAAAATATCAAACTCTGTTCGGTCTCTTAATCGATCGAGTATTTGAAGACCGGTGGTCCCTACTTCGCCATCTATAAATAAACTAACCATAATGTCGCATATATCTGGGTTTACGCATAAAACATCAACGCTTATATGACAAAAGACAAGATTTTCCTAACATAAGAATAGTTAACATAAAATAATTTGCTAGGAGTTAATTTTTTCCCGGCGAATGGTATAATAACTTGCAGCAAAAATTATAACCGCGCCAATCCATGTCCAATAATCAATGTTTTCAGAAAACAAAAAATAACCAAATAACGCAGCAACGGGAAGTCGCAAAAAATCAAATGGCATGACAGCAGTAGCATCTGAATTTTCAAAAGCTCGAGCCTGGCAAAAATGTGCCAACCAGCCAAAAAAGGCCATAATGAATAAGGGCGCTAAATCGTCCCAGTTAGGTTCGACCCAAACAAAAGCAAGTGGAATTGCTGTTAATGGCACCATTAACACGTTCATCCAGAATATGGTTACGCTTGCCTTATCGGTTCTTGTTAAAATTTTTACGCTCAGCCAGGCTCCGGCATAAAGCGCTGATGATAACAGCACCAATAAAACAGGAAAATCAAAAGTAATTACACCTGGCCGAATTATGATCAAAGCCCCTGCAAAGCCAACAAATGTTGCCAGCCATCGATGCAGTCCAACATTTTCTCGAAGCACCACGCCGGAGGCAATTGTCACAAATATTGGTATGAGGAAAGTCAGAGCGATGACATCAGCGAGAGCTTTTACAGCAACCGCATAATACAAAGATGCCATTGCCAATAACCCAAACAACGTTCGTATTAAATGAAGTGGCATTTTAGAAGTTTTAACGGCTGAAAAACCTGACTTAGAAAGCAAAGGTATAATCAAGAATAGGCCAAAAATAGCCCGAACAAAAACAATCTGGAAAGCGTCGAATTTGCCCTCCATGTAGTGAACAGCAGCAATCATAATTGCAAAACTCACCGCACTAAATATTGCCCAGAAGGCACCACGAAAATTTTTAAAAGACATCAATCTCAGAAGCATTGTTGCCGACGCAAATGTCTATCTGACCATATTTCAAAAATATTGGAGCAAGCAGATACAAACATACTATCCGAAGAAATTTGATCAAAAGAGTGTACTAAGATCTTTTTCCAAATATTCAATTTTTTAATCATTTCGTCACCCTTCCGATAACCATATCAATCAATGGTAAAGCATCATTTGGCATAACGTCACCCCGCCATGCTACATATTGATCAGGGCGAACAAGCACAAAATTAGATTGATATATTTCGAAAATTTCTTTTGTGCGTATTTCCTTAACTTTAACGGGCACACCTCTTTTATCTGCTGAATCAATGAATTCTGCACAAGAGCTGTCAGATCTGTTCAAACACAATAACGTAAAGTCTTTACCAAAATGATCGAAAAGCGCAGTGCCATCTTCCAGCCAAGCGTGAGGAGCTCGTCCTCCCGGATGGCTTGTGGCCAGATATTCAAATGGCGAGCTTTCAGGTGGAGGCTGATCCTCAGTGTTGATCAATGGCGATAAGTCATACCGAGCTCCTAATTGAATGCCCAAACAGAAATACTCTTCCTTCAAGGCTTCTGCAATTTCAGCACCAAATTTAGCCCTGACTTTTCTGCCTTCAGATGTGTTATCTTCGATATTTGAAGGTACAGTCAGCGATGATTTTGCTTGAGCCAACGTATAGGATTGAGCCAAATTCCGAACTGCAATTGGCCGTCTCTCGATTTCATAACTTCGAATAAGATTTTCTCCAGCCCAACCTTGGTACCAGGCCGCCAATTTCCAGCCTAGGTTTTCCGCATCTCCTATACCTGTATTCATCCCAAATCCGCCAGTTGGCGTGAACAAATGCACCGCATCACCGGCTAGTAAAACTCGCCTGTCCTGGTAAGAATTAGCGACTAATGATAAACCAGCCTGCCAAGGTAACGACGATAATACTTTAATCGGAATTTCTTCTCCTATTACCCTGGTAATGTAGGATTTCAGGTCAAGCGTTTCGATTGAATCGCCAACCTCAAGCTTTGCCCAGGTTAAAAACTTTCCTTTTCCATTAAGGGCAACGATAGAAGCACGCCCTTCAGAATTCATCGAATGAAATTGCCAAGGAGCGTCCGTTTTCATAACTTTATATAAATCTGGGGCTTCAAAATAAATTGAAAGCATCCGCCCGATCATAAAGTCGATTTCTTCGCCACCTTTGCCACTATATTCTATTCCAAGTGATTTACGAACCGTGCTCTGACCGCCATCACATCCGATCAAATAGCCACAATTTATATTTTCAACGAGTCCAGAATCCAAATTTTCAATTTGGGCAATTACTTTATCTTTGCTTTGTTTGATTGAATTCAATCTCCAGCCAAATCGCATATCGACAATTTCATTGCTGTCAAGTTCGGACTTCAGAATTTCTTCAACATACATCTGCGATGCCCGGTGTAATGGTTCCGGTCCCAATTCCAAATCTTTAGAACCATGGGTCAGGCGTTCCCTGGAGGTGGGTATTTTAATGCGGCAAAGTTCATACCCATTTATTCGCGTAACAATAATCGCATCTCCACAATGATCCAGCGGAAGACCAACTTTCCGGATTTTATGCGCTATGCCAATGCGGCGATAATGTTCCATTGTTCGTGCGTTATGAGTATTGCCTTGGGGATGTTTTGGAGTTGTTTTTTCTCGATTAACCAACATGCAAGGAACATCTCGCCACGCCAGATCTAAAGCTAAATTCATTCCTACAGGGCCGCCACCAACGATCAGGATGGGTGTTTTTGGCATTTATTAAAATTTCCTTGTATTGAATAAAATATACATAGCATCAACAATCACTGGAATAACTGCAATCAAAACTAGGCTCACTCCAATGCCTTAATCGTATCCAGATTTTCATTTTTAGTCTGTCGTTCACGATATACAATGTAAGTTGAACTTCCAAAAATAATCCCGCCGCCGATAAGTGTCCAAACACTGGGAACTTCAGAGAAAATAAAAAAACCGAAAAAACACGCATAAATAAGTTTCGCAAAATCAAATGGCATAACCAGAGTAACATCAGCAACCTTCATAGCCTCGGTAAATAATAGCTGACCTAAAGTCCCAACGGCGGCCAAAGCAAAAAGCCAAATATATTGATCGGGTGTTGGCCAGCGCCAAACGAATAAAGCTGGCAAAAACGTAAAAATTGTAAGGAAAAATAAACCGTATATCGTGATCGTAACTGAAGAATTGGTTCGAGAAAGATGTTTAATAATGATCACAGCACCTGCCCAGCTTAATACAGAGGCGAGAGCATATATGGCCCCTATGCCTATGACCTCGAAACCTGGCCTTAAAATAATCAATGCACCTGAAAATCCTATAATAAGGCTAAAGATACGGCGGATACCTAATTTCTCTCCTAGCAACAAAACAGCAAGCAAAGTAATAACCAGAGGGGCTAAAAATGTTAAAGACGATAACTCTGCTAACGGCATTAAAGTCAACGCCAAAAAATAAAATAACATTCCACCGGTGTGAAACACACTTCTAAGCGCCATATTACCTATGTTTTTGGTATAAATGGACTTAATACCACTCCGCAACAATACCGGTAGGAGTAGCAATAATCCTATGAGACACCTAAAAAATGCAATTTCAAATGGATGCAGGCCTGCGGAGAGATTTCGAACAATTACCACCATTGCGGTCAGGAAAAATGTCCCAACCAGCATATAGATAATTCCCTTTAAATTAGAATTGAAGGTCAAACTTTTATGCCTAATGCCTATATGAAAATGTAATTGTCGAAGAAATTTATTTTGTAACCGTGTATCGAATGTAATCATTTAGCCTTCGATTCACGGGAAAAAAGTCTCGTATCTACATGGCAAACATCATTTTAAGTCAATCCGGGTAGACTGTCCATCTGGAACTGGAGTGCCATTAAGTCCTCCACGTTCTAAAACTTTTTCAACTCCTCCATGACGTTTTATCAAATTAGCCTGATCAGCAAGCGCCTCTGCATCAACTGATTTTGGGTCTAATATGGAAAAAAGCCGGTCTTGGTAATAAGCTAATAACCCCTGGCTTTTAGCCTGATTTGATAAATTAGTTAACTCGTCCGGATCATCCCCTAAATTATATAATTCGGGTTCACAATCAACGTAATGAATGTATTTGTATTCTCCATCCCTTATCATAAAAGCCCCTGAAATTGAACCAGCCCCGTGGTATTCGCTGAGAACCAATCTCTTGCCATTATCGTTTTTCTTTGCAATTTCAAAGAGAGAGCAACCGGGAATATCTGCAACTTCATCTAGATCAAAGGCGTCTATTATCGTGGGAAAAACATCAATTAAGGAAACTGGTGTTTTCACTATCTTTCCTTTCGTATTGTCTTGGCTTGATAGAATCATCGGAACTGCAACCGATTCTTCATACATCACCGACTTACCCCAAAGGCCTCTAGCCCCCAAATTTTCACCGTGGTCACTTAAATACATGATATCGGTATTTCCCGAAAAGCCGCTATCATTTAGACTTCGCAATACGTTCCCAATTAATTCATCTACGAAAGTGCATAAGCCTAAATAAGAAATTATTGCCGTTTTACGGTGATCATCATTTTTGAAATAGAGATCAAAAGTATAACATTGATTAAATGCCTTCCACCACGGGTGGTCGGCTAATTCAGGGTTGGATCTTTTTATCGCTGGAATAGATAGATCTTTATATAAATTATAATATTCTTCGGGCACAATTAAGGGAAAATGGGGTGCGATAAAAGAAACAAAAAGAACAAAAGGCTCTCCTTTCTGAGAACTCTTCGAACGTTCCTGAAGCCACGCACACGCTTTAGCTGAAATATCACGATCATACTTGGTATATTCGGTCTCTCCTGGACCCACCAATTCGGAATATTTACGACTCTGGGTGCGTTCGGGTAAGTCTGGCCTGATAGACCCCATTAAATCACCAACGCCATTAGCAATATGCATCGGAATAAATTGTTCATCAAAACCGGTAGGATCTTCATCAAATCGATAATGGAGTTTGCCTATAGAATTAACACTAATACCAGCTTGCTGCAGGTAATGCCCCCAACTCGGCATTGATCCATCATACGCGATGGCATTGTCCCAACATTTATTTCGGTAAACATGTTGTCCGGTGGCCAAACATGCTCGAGCTGAAACACAAATTGGTGAATTCGTCGAAGCATTGGCAAAAAGAGTTCCACGACCAGCTAAATTGTCAAGATTAGGTGTTTGAACGATTGAGTTACCATAGCAGCCCAAATAATCTTGCCTATGCTGATCAGCCATTAATATTAAAAAATTTCTATCACTCATTATACTTTTTTTCTCATTACAATGCAGCTTAGATTTCTGCATCTATTATTAGCAAAAGAGTTTAAACTCTTAAACATTAATCAAGCGAAAGGTAAAGAGAGGCATTTGTTTCGCTATAGATTACAACAGAAGATCCAATAATGCATTGGGTCTTTACTTTATTTCGAAAAAAAAGGATCTTTAAAAGAGAATAAAAGGAAAAAATAAAATTTGAAAAGGCCTCCCTATGATCAAGAAAGAAACCGGTTCAAATAGTTATAAAATTCCCAAAACCATGAAAGCTTGGGTTCTTGGTGGCCCGAATGAAATGAAATTGATAGAAAAGGATGTTCCCGAGCCAGGGCATTCTGAGGTTTTAGTCAAGGTGGGCGCAATCGCGGTCTGCCATACCGATATAGAAGTGCTGCATCACGGATACCCTGCTATGATTGAGGGTGAAATCCCTTTTAACAAAGATTTCACAATGGGTCACGAATATATGGGAACCGTGGTAAAAACAGGACCAAATGTTGATGAATGGCAACCAGGAGATCGGATTGCTGTTGAAGTTCATGCAGGCTGCGGACGTTGTTCAAAGTGCCGAGAGGGAATGTATACATCTTGTCATAATT
Source organism: uncultured Rhodospirillaceae bacterium (assembly GCA_964639965.1). Lineage (GTDB taxonomy): Bacteria > Pseudomonadota > Alphaproteobacteria > Rhodospirillales > UBA2165 > TMED23. Next base: position 3,850 of record CAZXGI010000086.1, on the reverse strand, counting down.
ATAGCTTCCGATCAAAAGGCCATCGAGCAAATGGTTTTACAACTGACGGGGGCTTCGCTGAATATGCTATTAATAATATCAATACGTTAGTTCCCATCCCCGACTATCTTAGCGATGAAGTTGCAACTCTAACGGTCACAGCTGGCACAGCAATGTATGGCTTAGATGTCCTAGGCGGCCTGGTAGCGGGACAATCAATTGTAGTCGCGGGCGGTGGGCCTATCGGATTAATGTTTATCGCCATTTCCAAAGCGTTGGGAGCCTCTCCGGTAATTATCTCAGAACCACGTGCCGACCGACGAAAAATGGCAAAAAATTTAGGTGCAGACATTTTAGTTGATCCACTTTCTGAAGATCCTGTTAAATGTGTAAAAGACCTGACAGACGGCAAAGGAGTTGATTTTTCCGTCGAAGCCTCCGGTGTTCCTGACGTGGTAAACCAGGTTTTGCATATGACAAATCGCGGGGGGAAAGTATGCTTAGCTGCATTTTCCAATGGCCTAACCCCAACTGACCTGGCATATGTCGTCAGCAATAATATATATATGTTTGGTATTCGCGGAGAAGGTAATAGTGCCGTTCGACGCGCTGCCAGCCTACTACAACAAAAACGATTTGACCCTTCACCTCTTCACACTCACACCTTCCCATTAGAAAAAGCAAATACCGCTGTTAGCTATGCTGAAAATCAGACAGATGGTGCAATTAAAGTCGTCGTAAAAATGAACTAAATAAAACCATATTAGGAGAAATTCGTGACAACCAAGTCTAAATATAGATTTATATTAATACCGCCATTTCATCTGCCGGATGAAGACGAGTTTACGGTTCCTGCTTATTCGGTTCCACAAGATAAATCAAAAGAAGACAGACTATTAAATAGTGATTTTGTACTTCAACATTTAGAGGATGTTGACTGGGATCTCCACCCCGGAGCAAAACCTCCTTATGGCAACTGGTCTGTCGAAACACGTGAAGAGTTTGCCCATGCCGCAACGGCACGCATGGGATGCGTTCGAGAAGCGTGCGAGTCGGGAAAATATAACGCGGCAATTCTACTAGGAGGCGGAGAGCCGGGGTTTCTCGAATCTCGCGAAATTGGTAGAGAACACGGTGTCGTCGTAACAGCTAATGCCTTTTCTCAGATGTATTTAGCAACAATGCTCGGTGATAGTTTTTCTATCATCGATATTGAAGGTGTGCACAACGTATATTATCGCGATCTGGTCCGTACCCACCAACTCCAGGATAGATGCCGATCAATACGTGGCATTGGCTATAGTCTGCCACGGCCAGGTGACACCGATCCAGATACCCTAACCAAACAATGTGAAGCGGTAGCGCGCGGAGATCAAAATATCGTCGTCGAACGAGCTGTTGATCAAGCTGAGGCGGCTATTATTGAAGACGGAGCAGAAGTCATCACTCTTGGTTGCTCAATGACTTTCTTTCTTAAACCCCACATAGAAAATGGCCTAAAGGAAAGAGGTTGGGATGTACCTGTATTGGAAGGGTATACGGCATCAATTGAACTGGCCAAACTAATGGTAAATCTGAGTGTAAATGCGAGTGGTGTCACATACATGGGCGCAAGACCAGAACGTACGCTGAGTAAAATAATTATTTAGCAATACTAACTATCTTAATTACATTGATAGCCGAATAGAAACTTTCAAAGTTCCATCCGGTAAGCTAATGCCTAACTTGTTGGTAAAATGTTTTGATGTTACCCTCATCTTAAGAAATCAGATTAGGCTTGGGTTCAACCAGGTCTAATTGGATCTTAGTGCAACAAACTTTGATTTTAGTTAATAAGAGGAGGGTAGAAGATGCCAATTTACAGGGCTGACGAGATGGAGAAAACTCCAGACGTTAAGAACCCGAACGTCATGATGATGCAGTTTGGGGGCGAATTAATTAAAGTTGGTATTGTAACCTACAAAAGTGGTGAAGCACCCCCACCCCATTACCATCCCAATGATGAGCAATGGGTGTATATGCTCGAAGGTCGCGTCGCTCATCTCTTGGGAGAGGAGATTACGACTATTGGACCCGGAGACCTCGTCTACATCCCTCGTAATACCGTCCATGGAATAAGCATCATTGAAAGCCCCTGTCGCTTTTTTACATGCAAAAGCCCAGCTGGATCAGGGGGTCTAAGCGAGGATTATACAGATGTTCCCAACCTAGCTGAACTCCAACAGCGGCTCGCTGAGGCATCTTGATTAGTTCTATCACAAGCTAAACACATTAGCCAGTCACGCTAGATTGAGAAAAAAATGGATCAATCCGCCAAAGCTAAACCTCGCACAGAAAATCGAGATGGGATGTGCATCACCTGGCACGAACCAATTGAAATGGAAGATGGAGTTGTACTGCGAGCTGACCTTTTTCGTCCTATCGAAGAGGGACGCTATCCCGTAATCCTCAGTTATGGGCCTTATGCAAAAGGAGTTTCCTATCAGGAAGGCTACTCACATCAGTGGCAAAAAATGATTGAAGAACATCCAGACGTCCTCGAAACATCAACAAACAAATATCAAAACTGGGAAACCACTGACCCGGAGCGTTGGGTGCCACACGGTTATGTTATTGTGCGTATCGATTCACGTGGTGCTGGTTGGTCTCCCGGATTCATGGAAGTATTTGCGCCAAGAGAGTATGAAGACATTTACCAATGCATTGAATGGGCCGGGACGCAGGAATGGAGTAATGGTAACGTTGGTATGCTAGGTGTTTCCTACTATGCAATCAACCAATGGAAGGTTGCCAGTATGAACCCACCACACCTTGCCGCAATTATTCCATGGGAAGGTAACAACGATCACTACCGTGACGGGGCTTATCATGGAGGTATTCTTAACCAGTTCACAGAATTATGGTCAAAAGTTCAGATCGCAAATATCCAATATGGCAAAGGAAAAGAAGCTCTTAAAAACCCGAATACGGGTGAATCAGTTGCCGGTCCTGTCAGCCTTGATCCAGACACGTTAGCCAATAATCGTTTGAACTATTTTGAACAAACTAAAAACCATCCATTGGATGACGAATGGCATAAGGAGAGGACGGCAGACCTCGCCAAAATCAAAATACCTCTTTTAAGCTGCGCTAACTGGGGAGGACAGGGTATTCATCCGCGGGGCAACATCAACGGATTTCTCGAGGCATCTTCTAGTCAAAAATGGTTAGAGATCCACGGCCACTCTCATTGGGCTCTCTTTTCAACAAATTATGGATTGGAACTCCAAAAAAAATTCTTCGATCATTTTCTAAAAGGCAACGATAACGGCTGGGAAAAAACACCTAAGGTAATGCTCAATATTCGTCATCCTGGGCCGGTATTTGTGAGGCGAGATGAATACGAATGGCCAATCGCGCGAACAAAATGGACTAAATTTTATCTTGACCTCGATAATAAGACCTTGAGCCCCAAACCTATTATAGAAGTCTCTAAACTGAAATACGATGGCTTAGGTGACGGTGTAACTTTCTGGCTGCCTCCCCTTGAAAAAGAAATGGAAATTACGGGTCCTATGGCATCCAAGCTTTTTATTTCTTCGTCAACAATTGATGCAGACCTCTTTCTTATTGTTCGTGTATTCGAACCTAACGGAGAAGAATTAACTTTCATGGGATCAACCGATCCGAATACGCCTATAGCCAATGGATGGTTGCGAGCATCGCACCGTGCCTTAGATCTCAAGAAAACCAAGCCACATCGACCCTACCACCCACATGACCGTATCGAACCTCTTGAGCCTAACGAAGTTTATGAATGTGACATCGAGATCCTGCAATCGTGTATCGTTGTTCCTGCTGGATGGCGTATTGCATTAACAATCCGCGGAAA
>CAZXGI010000085.1:0-10244 GCA_964639965.1 uncultured Rhodospirillaceae bacterium | reverse complement strand
AGACGTTTAGCACTTTTCCTTGGGTTTATCCTTGTAATAATGGGTATGGCAAATAATCTCCCGAACATTCCTGGTCTCGTTGAGGCAATCCGTTTGATTCCAGGGCTCGAAGAATTACCAAGGTTGAGCAAGTATAATCCAGAATATTTTTTTCCCCTCACATTTGTATTTATGGTGGTTATCAGTCTGCTCGGCGCTTCATTGACCCAAAGTTGGTGGAATGAGCCCATTCATAAAAAGTCATTGGGAATTTTTCTCGATTTATCGATGCTAATCATTACCGTTGCCGTGGTTTTTGGTTATTTAATTGAACATGACCAAGTGTGCCTGATAGACCAAATTACCGGTGAACGCGCTCGCTTAATGGCCGCTGATGCGGCACGCGCGCAAGAGCAGATGGCTCTTTTTGGAACGGTCTTCAAAGAAGAACTCCCGGACTGCCAGGCTACTATGGGGGGCTGGGTTATTCCCCTTTTGCTAGCTGGGATGGCAATTTACTTTGTTTATATTATTAAAGTTTGGGGTTTTCCAATCGCCGCGGTTGCGATCGTAATTACGTTATACACAGTTATAACAGCAGCATCCTGGTATTTTGGCTGGTCTGACAATCGTTACCTTACGACAGCAATCGGCACCATTAATGATGGGGTAAGAAATTATTCAGCGGGAGTAATCGGCGCTAGAAATGCTCTGACAAGTGATGCGAATGGCCTTCTAGGGCAATTTCTAGGTATAACTGTAAACGTTGTCTTCCCATATGTGGTTCTTGGGTCCCTTTTTGGCGCTTCATCAGGCGGACAAGCATTAATTAAATTCGCCATAATTATTACCCGCAAGCTACGGGGAGGGCCGGCGCATGCAGCAATAGTAGGCTCCGCAACATTTGGCACAATATCAGGAGGACCCGTCGTAAACGTCCTAGGCACGGGAACTCTTACAATTCCCATGATGATGAAAGTTGGCTTTAGGCCAACGTTTGCTGGAGGTGTAGAAGCCGCAGCGTCCACCGGTGGTCAAATTATGCCGCCCGTTATGGGAATTGCGGCTTTCGTGCTCGCCGCACTCTCTTCGACCCCTTATTCAGAAGTAATAGTAGCCGCCTTTATACCTGCTGTCGCATATTTCTTCAGTTTATTCCTCATGGTTGTTTTTGAATCCCGACGCATTGGCATGACTGCTATTGGTGAAATAACGGATGAGCAAAAACTGACCAAACGAGATAAAATAAACCTATTGATGATAATAGGGCCAATCCTACTTATTCTATTCCTACTTTTAACAAAAAAAGATGACGTCGGTAATGGAATTCTAGGCTGGCTATTCGGATATACGCCCGGATCTGGAGAAAGCTTGCCATGGCTGCTACAGGTGCTCCAGAACTCTGCTGGCGACCCTGATTCAACGGGTTTCTGGGCTGTTATTCTGCTCATTATACTTATGTTCGTAGATCCAGAAATAAGAAAAAAACCAAAGAAAGTTGTTGATGCTATATCAGAAGCTGGAACCTTTATATCCGAGTTATTCCTACTTTTAATTGCTGTTTCAGTGATAGACGTGTGTATCAACTATACAAACTTTACTGGAACCCTAACAATTGATGTTCTTAATTGGTTAAAAACGGCCGACAGCTTTACACTCTTTAACCAAGAAATACGTCTTGATGGTGCCCTATATCTGATGTTAGCACTCGTAGTAGCTATGATCGCAACGATTATGCTGGGCATGGGAATGCCTACTCTCCCAGCTTATGTAAATGTTATTTTGATTATTGGGCCCCTTCTAGCAGCACTGGGAACTTCTTTTTTTACGGCTCACATGTTTGTGTTCTACTTTGCGGTAGCCTCAGCTATTACACCACCTGTAGCTATAGCAGCATTTGCAGCTTCGACTATTTCAAAAGCGGAGCCTCTATCAACAGGCTTCGCAGCTGTTCGTGCTGGGATCGTTGTTTTCACAATACCCTTTGTTTTTGCCTTTTACCCAGAAATTTTATTAATAGAACAAGCACAGATTGCCCAATCAATCGACGGCTCAACCACCAAAACATATTTGCCCGGTTATGACGGAACAATTAACGGGGCTTCTCTTTCCTGGCTTCTTTTACGCCTGCTCTTGGCCCTCTATCTCGTAGCGAGCGCTCTCACGGCATATGACGCTGCAAAACTATCTGCCTTTTGGGTTGTCGCCAGACTAGTGATTGCCGTTTTATTGTTAATAAAATTACCATATATAGCAATTACAGCTTTCATCTTAGGATGTCTTCTGGTCATCATCCACCAGATCCAGGCAAGGCTGAGGTCAGAAAAAAATAAGGCCGCGACATAGCTATCGCGGCCTCAAATTAAAAACTAACTATTAATTATGGCTTAGCACATGCTGGGATCTTGCGTCCAGCTTCTTCAAATGCCTCTATTGCCCCAGGATGAAACTTCATCCCTACTGCGCAGAAACCCATCTTCTTGTCATCTGTTTCGCCATAAAGAGCAGCCTTTATCCAAGGAGCTTTCTTATTAAGATCTGGTATAGATTTGATAAATGCCGCTGTTAACTTTTTTGCCAAAGCCTTGGGCATATTTTTATTAACTGCATCTCCAGAGGTGTTAACCAATGTTCTCATCATATTATCCTCGGAAATGATGTTCGCCTTTCCCCAATCAACACTCTTAATAGGAAAAACCTTCGGCTTATTCCCTGGACCATTAACAAATTTTTGGAAAGCTGGATTATTCCATTTCGCTAGTGGGTAAGAGATTATATTAATCGCTCCTGCCGAAGTATAAAGAGGGATATATGGAGGAGGATCATTTCCGGGACGCACTGCAGCATCAACACCTCCATCTAAAAACAGTGAATTAGCACTACCCCAAGACACCTGTTTTCCTGTGTAGCCCTTCCCTTCCGACATACCTGTCATAAATTTGATGACTGCACGGCCAATAGTAAGAGCTCCACCTCTTGGAGGACCATTGAATACTGTCTTACCTTTTAGATCGTCCCAACTGTTAATTCCCTTGCTTTTAAAAGCAATCAAATAAAAACTAGCAACATGGTATCCGTATAAAATTCTTAGGTTCTTCGCTAATTCAGCCCCCTTCTTTTTTCCTACTCCTGAATAAGGACCCAAGCCCTTGGATAATAGGAAAGGTAAAATAAATGGGGATCCGGCCATATCGGTCTTACCTTCTGCAACTTGACGAACAGATCTAGTTAAAACCTTGCCACCCGAAACTTGAATTGCCGCCACATTCGCAGCTGCTGCTACTTCAGCCAAATGTTTACCGCCAGTGCAGGTGGCTCCATCCGGCGAACCGCACTCAAGCGTCAACTTAACGCTCTGAGCTTGAACTGGCAAAGCTAAAAATAACCCCGCCAGACCAGTAAATATTAATTTCTTCATTTTTACTCCCTATGAAAAGTTTGAAAATTCACATTAGATCACACGACACTCATGTAAATATAAATTTTGAACATCTATTAAATAGCAATTACTGCGACGTATAACAATGGAATATTCAGCATTTAAAGCATCAAAGCAGGTATTTGATGCTTTAACCGCAATTCTACGTTCGAATATAAAGCATTAAAAAAGCTATAGGATAGTTGATTTTAATTCAGAAAATTACTCTGAGGTTATACGATCTGCAAACAAGGCCCTTGGATTCATTCAAACAAATTGCCAATGACAACCGTTTTTCCGAATATTTGTTTTAGACTAAATTAGACTTGCCCTTTGATCTAAAGATATGCCAATTAAGTTAGAATAAATAAAATTTAGAGTTACTGTTAGCAGTGTAGACTAATAGATCCTACCCTAACTTCAAAAAAGATAATGTTGATAAAAAAATCGAGTTTCAAGTGTTTGCACAATCTTTAGCCAGAAGTTTTCAAATAAATGCTGGGCATAATGCCCTAACAATCGGCAATGAAAATATCTCCTGGGATGAATTGAGGCAAATTGTCCCACGAATGGCGAACGGTCTTCGTACTTTGGGTTGCAAGCCAGGAGATCGTGTCGCCGTTCTCGCTTCTAATATTCCGGAGCATCTGCAAATTATGTATGCCCTATCATGGGCAGGCTGCGTTCTTGTACCATTGAATACACGTTTATCAGCGGCAGAACTGGCATGGATTATTTCAGACTCTGAAAGTTCGGTTTTTATCAGTGATAAACGCAATTCCAATCTAGCCAAAACAACAGTTTCCAAAATCAATTCGAAGATAGTCACCATCCAGTTGGAAAAAGACGCCTTCGGGCAACACACAATACAAGATATGAAATCTAAAACACCGTCTCCAGCAAGGGCGGCATCAAACGATGAAATCGCAGCTATATATTATACAGGTGGCACTACGGGGCAGCCTAAAGGAGTTATGATCGGCAATCAGTCCCTAGTCATTCAGACGCTGAATTTGGTTCAGGATCTCAATATAAATGAAAACACCAACGTTTTGCACGCGCCACCCCTGTTTCATTTAGCCGGTGCTGGGGTTGCTTACGCGTGCGCTTTTGCCGGGGCAACCCAAACCTTCTTTCCTGATTTTGACCCACGAAACTATTTGGTCGAAATTTCCAGAGTTAAAGCTACGTTTATTAGTTTAGTACCAACCATGATATCAGAAATTTTTGAAGAACCCGATGTAGAAAAGTTTTTAAAAAGCGTAAATACACTAGTGTATGGAGCGGCGCCCATCACAGAGAGCCTGCTTAAAAACGTTCTTTCAAAATGTCCAGATTTAAACCTAATACAAATTTATGGTCAAACCGAATGCACGGGGCCTTGTCTTATATTACCCCCGGAACGACATGTGTTGTCTGGTCCTTTGTCAGGGAAACTTAGTTCGGCTGGGAGAGCAAATACCACAAGTGAGGTGAGGATCGCACAAAAAAACGGAAAAGAAGCTGAAAGAGGGACCCCTGGGGAGATCCTCATAAGAGGCCCTTCTACTATGCTAGGTTATTGGAAACAGAAACCCCTAACCGATAAAACCCTAAAAACCGGATGGCTTCATACCGGTGATATAGGTGTAATGGATTCCGATGGTTATGTTACAGTTGTAGATAGAATGAAAGATATGATCGTTACGGGGGGGGAAAACGTTTTCTCGGCAGAAGTAGAAAATATTATTACCAGTTATCCGGGAATTAAATATTGTGCTGTTATTGGTATCCCTGACAAGAAATGGGGAGAACGAGTGCACGCTATATTGGGTGTTGATGAAGGGATAACGGTTGACTTGGCATCTCTCCGGTCTTTTTGTAAGAAAAGAATAGCCGGATATAAATGCCCCCAAAGTATGGATTGTATTTCCGGGCCACTACCGATGAGTGGTGTAGGCAAGGTTCGTAAAGATTTACTGCGGGAAAAATATGGAAAGGTTAAACGCACATAATGTTAAAAGATCAAGACGACAGGGATCTGTTTAGTGAGGAACATAAATTGTTCCGTGAACAGGTAAAAAGATTTGTTGAAACTGAGGTTCTTCCATATCACAACGAATGGGAGGAAAACGGTGTGGTGACCAAGGGAATATGGCAAAAAGCCGGAGCCGCTGGATTGCTATGCCCCACTGTATTGGAAACATATGGCGGCCCAGGTGCTGACTTTCTTTTCAGCGCCATCGTAATTGAAGAATTAGCCCGGGTCGGGGCATCAGGTCCCGGCTTTAACATTCATTCAGAAATGGCAGCCCCCTATATATCGGAATTTGGTAATGAAGAACAGAAACATCAATGGCTACCGAGGTTTGTAACAGGGGAAGCTATTCTGGGAATAGCAATGTCCGAACCAGATGCTGGCAGTGATTTAAGACGTATTTCAACTACAGCAAAAAAAGACGGGAACGAGTACACAATTAATGGTCAAAAAGTTTTTATTTCCAATGGCCAAATTGGGGATGTATTTATTGTCGCAGCAAAGACAGACAAAGATAATTCAGCAAACAGTATGTCGCTGTTTCTTGTTGAGGGTGACAGGAATGGTTTTAGCAGGGGAAAAAACTTAAAAAAAATTGGGGCAAAAGCCCAAGATACGTCAGAACTTTTTTTTGATAACGTTCGAATCCCAGAACAAAATCTCATTGGCACCTCAGAAGGTAATGGTTTCAAACAACTCATGCACGGACTTGCGCGCGAGCGGTTAGCTATTGCGGTAGGATGCGTGGCAAAAGCTGAGGGCGCCCTGAGCAACACACTGGATTATATAGTCGAAAGAGAAATTTTTGGAAAAAAACTCCATAACTTCCAAAACACTCAATTTAAAATTGCTGAAGTAAGGTCTGATATATTGGTTGGAAGAAGCCTTGTTGATCAATTGCTTGCGCAATACATGAGGGGGGTTCTAAGTATCGAAAAGGCCGCATCAGCAAAACTTTGGACATCTGAGATGTTAGGACGAACGGTAGACAAATGCCTGCAAATCTTTGGTGGATGGGGCTACATGTGGGAATATCCCATCGCAAAAGCATATGCTGAAGCCAGAGTAGAACGGATAGCGGGCGGAAGTTCGGAAGTCATGAAAACAATCATCATTAAATCCCTGTTTAAGGATCTTGGAATTAAAGCAGAATTTAATTGATGATAACCTGAACAAAATCTTTGAGATTATTAAACTAAATTCTTTTAGGAACATCCTGTGATAAAAACAAATGATTTGGGCGACGATATAATTGGAATAGTTCTCGATAGAGAGGGCTCTTCACATAATTACCAGGACAAACAGGCTATAGTAGGCCTCCAAAACGTCATGAAAGACATTGCGGAAAATTCAAACCTAAAAGGGGTTGTAATTAGCTCTGCGAAAAAGTCGTTCTTGGTTGGTGGTGACCTAGACGAGTTACGGAGTATAAACTTATTTGAAGAAGCCACGCAAATTACCCAGATTGTGAACAATGCATTCACGTCCATGGAAAAAATAAAAATACCCTTCGTCGCGGCCATAAATGGGCTAACGCTGGGCGGAGGCCTTGAGTTAGCCCTTGCCTGCAATTACCGAATTGGTACATTGGAAGAAAATCCAAACCTTGGGCTTCCTGAAGTAACACTTGGACTTATGCCAGGTGGTGGAGGCACTCAAAGACTTCCCCGTCTAGTTGGTTATCAAAATGCCATACCAATGCTTATTCAAGGTAAAACAATTACCAATGCTGAAGCATTAGACATTGGTTTATTAGATGAATGTGTGCCACAAAAAAATTTGTTACAAACTGCTAAGGATAGAATCCTCGAAGGCCGCGCACCCAACTTTCAACCTTGGGAGTCTAAAAACGCCAATGACACGAGCAGAACTCACATTCCTTCAAAAAAAGATCTAGACAAACTAAATGAACTTGCGGAACTTGAAAATAGAAACCCTGAAATAAATCAGTCTGAAATATTTATAGCCAAGGCTATAAATGAAGGAAAGAATTTATCTATAGAAGAAGCAATCAAGGTCGAAAATAAATACTTTTCGAAGATCGTCCCAAGCGCTGTAGCAAAAAACAAAATCCGAACGCTTTTTTATGCACTAAATTCAGCAAATAGTTATAATGTACGCCAAAAAGACATACCCAATTATAAAATCTCCGAAATTACTGTGATCGGTGCCGGCCTCATGGGTTCGGGGATTAGCTATAAGGCTGCTTTGTCAGGCACTAAGGTGAACTTAATTGATATCTCACAAAAATCACTCGAAAGTTCAATAAAACGGATAAACAAGATTGCTTCCAAAGCAGTGGAACGCAATTTAATCAGTAATAATGATGCTAAAAAAATAATGAGCCTTATTTCTACTAGCACACGCTATGACGCAATAGGTAACTCGGACCTAGTAATCGAAGCTGTGTCTGAAAACTCCAAAATAAAGAAAGAGGTACTTAATTCAGCTATACAAGTTATTGGAACGGAGGTACCCTTGGCCAGCAACACCTCAACATTCTCAATAAATAAATTAGCCAGAGAAATAGAACACCCAAAAAATTTAATTGGCCTCCATTTTTTTGCACCGGTTGAGCGGATGAAATTAGTTGAAGTCGTTAAAGGTTCAAAAACAAGCGGACAAACTCTCGCGAGATCCTTAGATTTTTTGGCAAACATAAAAAAAACACCCATAGTTGTGAATGATTGCCCTGGTTTTTTTACAAGCAGAGTGGTCGCCACATATACGGCGGAAGCCCTTACAATACTGTCAGAGGGAATTTCACCAGAGCTGATCGACATGTGTGCCACCAAGGCTGGCATGCCAATTGGACCGCTGGCTATGGCTGATATGACTTCATTAGTTTTATTAAAAGACATATTTAGATCAATAATTGGTGATGGCAGTCAAAATTGGATTAAAGGGATCAACGTTCTAAACACATTAAATGTTTTGACGGATGACTTTAAACGCACTGGAAAAAAAGAAGGAAAGGGTATTTATTCATATGCTAAGGGGAAAGCAGAGACTTGGGATGGCATTAAACAATGTTTTTCGCCCGCAGCTAATACTTTAGATCCCAAAGTAATCGAACAGCGGCTTTTCTTCGTACAGGCCCTTGAAGCCGCGCGGGCTCTTGAAGAAGATGTTATTAGAAACCCTGTCGATGGTGATTTGGCCTCGGTTCTAGGATGGGCATTTCCATCCACGTATGGTGGAGTATTGGGATATATCGATTACTTGGGTATAAAAGAATTTACCTCTCAAACTACCCAATTAGCAAAAATTTTTGGTGATCGCTTTTTACCTCCCGATTTGCTCATTGATATGGCAAAATCCGGGGAAAGATTTCATAGTTCATAGTCTTGATAATCAAAAGGGTATTTTCAAACTCACATGACACAGAAAAAAAAGCAAGGGCCTCTCAGTGGCTTTAAAATAATCGAGTTTGCAGGCCTTGGGCCAGCACCCTTCGCGGGTATGATGCTCAGCGATATGGGGGCGGAAATATTACGGATTGAACGAAAATCATCAAAAATTTCTCAAGACTCTTCAGCTGGAAATCACGATGTTTTGTCTAGAGGACGAAAAACAATAGCCATCGACCTAAAGAAATCGGATCAGATACTTTTAACATTAAAATTAATAAAAAAAGCAGATGCACTTATTGAAGGATTTAGGCCGGGTGTCATGGAAAAACTCGGCTTGGGACCCAAAATATGTCTAAAAAAGCACCCGAAGCTTGTTTATGCTAGAATGACTGGATGGGGACAGGATGGGCCTTTGTCACAATATGCCGGCCACGATATTAATTACCTCGCATTAACGGGCGCGCTGCATTCGATTGGCAGAAAGAACACTAACCCTACCCCGCCACTCAACCTAGTCGGTGACTTCGGCGGGGGGGGAATGTTTCTAGCATTTGGTGTAGTCTGCGCACTAATTGAGGCCTCTAAATCCAAAAAAGGGCAAGTTGTTGACGCCGCAATGGTTGACGGAATAACTTCTCTTATGGCCATGTTCCATGGACTTTTATCTTCACAAACCTGGGAAGATAAACCTGCTAACAATTTTCTAGATACGGGGAGCCATTACTATGACACCTACGAGTGTTCAGATGGAAAATACGTTGCGGTAGGAGCGATCGAACCAAAATTTTACAACTCTTTAGCAGAATTAATTGGTTTGGATAAAATTTCTGATGAGAATGAACAAATGGATAAATCTCGCTGGCCAGCGTTAAAGCAGAAAATGAATTCGATTTTTCTCGAGAAAACACGAGATGAATGGTGCAAAATAATGGAAAACAGAGATGTTTGTTTCACACCCGTTTTAAGCATAAAAGAGGCCTATGATCACCCACATAATAAAGCTAGAAATTTATTTATAAAAAATAACAAAAGAGTAGAACCCGCTCCAGCACCAAGATTTAGCCGAACCCCCGGAAGTATAAACCAGGACATCTCTGGATCAGAAACCAAAACAAGAAAAACGTTACTTGGTTGGGGTTTGAATAAAAAAGAGATAGAGGGTTTATTAAAATAACAAACTAATTCAGCACCAACCATACACAAATAATCCGAACTACTGGATGCTGTATCCGTTTTCTATCTATATAGACTTAACAATTAATAATTAACACTTTTCAGAAGTTCTCGATTGGGGTAGAAGCCAACATGGAAAAAGATACGGTCGAACTCTTTACAGACGGTGCCTGCAGTGGCAATCCGGGTCCGGGGGGTTGGGGGGCAATATTGCGCTGGCGGGGAAAGGATAAAGAGTTATTTGGTGGAGAAGAAAATACTACCAATAACAGAATGGAAGCCCTCGCCGTTATTAAAGGTCTAA
>CAZXGI010000084.1:0-10398 GCA_964639965.1 uncultured Rhodospirillaceae bacterium | reverse complement strand
GCAAAATCATTACGAGAACACTGCCAGTCGCCAAAAACCTATAGACAGATATATAGAGTTCCAAATGTCAATAGAGGAAAAAAAAATTCAAATCTCACGATGAAGCCAAAGACATGCCAAATGCCCGTATGGAGGTAGTAGACGTACTCAATCAACGGATAATAAAACTGACCCTCAGCCCTGAATGGAAATGGTCGAAGGATCTAAAGCCGTTAACTGGAACAGATAGCTGTAAGGCTACACATACAGGAATAATTACAGAGGGTACAATCCACTGTGTGTGCGATGATGGAAGCGAAGCAACTTACACAGCTGGTGACGCTTATGCCATTTCACCTGGTCATGATGCTTGGGTTGTTGGAGACAAACCAGCAGTTGTTAATGAGTTTTCAGGAATATGGGGTGAGTAATTAATTACTAAGGATTTGATAAACTATACAAATTTGAGCTAGCCAACTACCTATAAAAGCGAGGGTGCGAATATAAGATATTCCAACCGTATAAAATAGATAATGAATAACACGTAGCCAGAAATATGCCGTCGCTGCAGATGCTGTAGCCTCATTTGAGACGTTTGCTAAGTGCGCAACGATCACTATTGCCGCAAATGGAATCAAGTTCTCAATCGAATTGTAATGCGCCCGTTTAGCCCTTTCAGCCCACAGAAATCTTGGCTTTTCATCACCCTGCCATTTAAGAGAGGCAATCAATCCGTCACTTATAATACCTGAGAGAACGTAAGGAACCCACATCAACAAAGTAAGGGTTGATACCCAAAACAACATTTGTAATTCTACTGGCATTGCAAATAATTCCTTTTTATTGTTATTAAAATGCTTCCATTTTAGAAGAATTTAATGAGGAAGTGAAGATAGAATATTAATAGTATATTCCTTTACATTATTTTCTTAATCCGAACCACTGTTTTACCAGCCATACAAAAAACAATATGATGACAACAAACCAAAATGATATCTGACAATTTAAAAAGGCACATGATGAATGATATTTCTTCCATAATTGAGATATTATCTCAGCTTATCTCATTTGATACGACTTCCTCAAAATCGAATAAACCCATGATAAAGTTTATATCAGGTGTTCTTAATAAACATAATATCAGGTGTAATATTGGATCAAATCCAGAGGGCACTAAAGGTGACTTAATCGCAACAATAGGACCATTGGTTGAGGGTGGCATTGTCTTGTCGGGACATACCGATACCGTTCCGGTGGATGGCCAAAATTGGAACAGTGATCCCTTCAAGCTTACAAAGAAAAACAGATTGGTATTTGGTCGAGGATCATGTGACATGAAAGGATTTATTGCCGTTGTACTTTCACTTGTCCCCGAAATTAAAACCTTAAAACTCAAGATTCCTATACATCTTGCATTTAGTTATGACGAAGAAGTTGGTTGCCTAGGCGCACCAGGACTTATAGCTCGACTAATAAAAGATGTCCCAATGCCGATGGGAGCTATTATTGGCGAACCCACGGGCATGAAGCTAGTAAACGCACACAAGGGTGGTGCACTTTTTGAAACTAAAATAATGGGACACCCCGGGCACGGTTCACAAACACAATCAGGGGTAAATGCCATATCAATAGCTGGTGAATGCATTGTATTTCTGAATTCTAAGGCAAATGGCTTTAAGATTGACGGAAAGCGAGATGACCGAATGGAACCGCCATATAACACTATCAACATAGGTACAATTGATGGCGGAACAGCTGGAAATATTATTGCTGGAAGTTGCCGATTTACATGGGGATTTCGTAGTATCACAGGCGACGATACACAAGAACTGATTAAACAATTTTCTGATCACTGTAATAATGAAATATTGCCACCCCACCAAGAAATTAATGGCGATGTGAAAATTACCACCGAGAAAATTCATAGCTTGCCACCATTAATGCAAGATTCAAATAACCCTATAGAAGCAATTATGCGACAGTTGACGGGTCAAAATCAGACCATGGGCGTCGCCTTTGGCACTGAGGCTGGATTATTTAGTGAAGCGGGCATTCCATCAGTAGTTTATGGTCCGGGATTTATAGATCAAGCGCATAAGGCTAACGAATATATTTCCATTACACAGTTAGAAGAATGTTCACAATTTATTCGAAAGCTAGCGAGATGGGCTTCAAATTAATTTCCCTAAGAACCGCTAGGATTTGAGGGAAACCCAACAATCAATATAGGCTATCTGCGACAACAAGTTATTAACAGCCAAAACTAATAAAAAGTATTATCTTTTATAGTATCTATCATTCTAACGACTATTCGAAGAGAGGGTAATAAGGTAGAATATAGGCATACAAATTATCATTCTGGATAAAGGTTTGAGATTAGGACATAACCCGCGAATAACATTAAAAAGTATAAAATCAATTTGTTGAAAAGACTGTTATCAACGTATCTAAACATCACAGATCCTAGCCAAACAAATACCACTATTAAAGGAAACAGAGCAGCTATAGTGACTAGGTTATTTGCTCCATAATTACCAGAAACATAAATTGCTACTGCCGATACACTTTCCATTATAAATGAAACGACGTTTAAACTCGCTCTCAGGATTATCGGCGACATTCCCCTTGCTATAAAATATACTGCTATCGGAGGACCTCCAATAGCAGCGGCAGTATTTGTTATTCCGGAAAATATACCAATTAGAAAAGAAACCAAACTGGATTGTCGTCCCTGATATTGCCATCGGCTTAATAGCAAACAGGCAGAACCTATTACCAGAAAAGCAATCATTATGCGCATTTTTTCAGGACTAGCGATAACCAATATCCAAGCTCCCAAAGGCGTTGCTATGAAAGCACCCATAACAATGGGGATAACCGGCTTCCATTCGGCCTCCTTTGCAGCTTTTGGGAAAATTAGAACCATTACCAGAATATCGGTAGACAAGGCAATTAACACCGCATCACTCGGAGGCATCAAGAGGCTCAATAATGGCACTGTTAACATGGTTGAACCAAAGCCAGCAAAACCCCTCATAAACCCCCCAGCAGCCATGATAGCCGCCAAAGGTGCCCAATATGCCCAATCTATATTTTCCAGCATAAGAATCGAACTAACTACCAATCATACTCTTATGAACGGAACATTATTAAAATATATGGAAAATAAATCACGACTATCTAACACTCTAGCTCAAGAGAGAAAGAAGGCTTAATTTCTCTAGTTACCCAAATATTTATTTTATATCACAGATGTTAGATTTTATTTTGTCAATAAAAGTGTTTATGCAATTTTATAACAGCCACTCACTTCTCGGAAATAATCCGGTTCCAGAATATACCCAAAACCTTTTTACTTAAAAAAGTCCAATACTCAGCAACCTCCACCTAACATATACCGTTAAATTATGCCAAATTAAATTTTATAATTTGAGGTTATATTAAAGTATTTTATATCTTCTTTATCTAAACAACTTCATTAGAATTATCATTGCTTACGATCACACCTGCTATATCATTATTATCATCACCCATATCTGAAGTATCTTCCATCAAAGTACTGTTATCTTCTTCAACATCTTCAACCTCAGGTATCTCAATATCATCCAAACTATCCTCTGATAATTCAACTTTATTGCTATCAGCGGCTATTTCGGGCGGTGAATCAATAATATTATTTTTTTCCACTTTATCTGTATTAGCTATCTCAAGAGATTTGTCCACCTTTGTTGTGGATTTACGCGTCCGTGGTTTTACAGGGACAAATTCTGTTTCACATACAGGACAAGTAGGCTTTTTCTTATTAAAATCATAAAACTTGGCTTCACAGCTCTGGCAAATTAACTTTGTACCCAAATCTTTAGCTACCACTTTTTTCTCCTCATTATTTCAAACAAAAGTATTATCTGAAACTGCAATCAAAGCGGGCCGTTTGCCATGTTCAATCCCTACTGTCAACCAAACTTTCAAACAAATTTGATATGAAACCATTAAATTAGTAAATAAATACACAGTTTTTAAGCTGGGGTCTATCACTCTGCGATCAAAAGTGCTAGAGAGCCTATACCATTGGAGATTTTTTGTGACACAAATTTGCTCAAACACTAGTAATCCACTAAAAGGTTCAGTTACAGTTCCTGGCGACAAATCGATTTCTCACAGAGCCTTAATGATTGGAACACTAGCGGTTGGTAAAACCGTTATTCAAGGCTTGCTTGAGGGCCAAGACGTTAAAGCAACTATAAAAGCCATGAGACAACTTGGCGCTGAGATAATCCCCGTGGAAAATTCCAACGGAAAACTATGGCATATTCATGGCCGGGGAATTGGAGGCATAGTCGAACCGGATAACGTGCTTGATCTTGGAAACTCAGGTACAGCAGCCAGATTAATCACAGGTATTATTGCCAGCCATAATATAAAAGCAACAATTGTTGGAGATGCTTCCCTAAGGTCTCGGCCAATGAAACGAGTGTTAGATCCTTTGAGGGATATTGGTGCACAATTTGATGTTAGATCGGATGATAAGCTCCCATTCACAATTAAAGGAACAAATCAAGCATTGCCCAACGAGGTAACTCTTGAAATAGCTTCTGCTCAGATTAAATCAGCAATTTTATTAGCCGGTCTAAATACCGCGGGTCACACTGTAGTGATTGAAACTAATCCCAGTCGCGATCATACCGAAAAAATGTTATCATTTTTTAATGCTGAAATAAAAATCGAAGAAGTTGGAAAAAATGTTCGTAAAATAACACTAGTTGGCAGGCCAGAATTAACTGGACGAAAAGTTTTTATACCAGGTGATTTTTCTTCAGCCGCGTTCCTAATTGTGGCGGCTCTAATAACGCCAGGCTCAGATTTAGAAATCAAGAATGTGGGAATTAATCCTTTACGTACAGGTCTTCTAGATTGCCTCACTGAAATGGGCGCGGATCTAAATATTGTGAAAGTGCGAGAGAATTCCGGTGAACCCGTTGCTGATATCCAAATAAAATACAAACAACTAAGAGGAATAACTATACCAGCAAACAGAGTACCCCGTATGATTGATGAATACCCAATTCTTAGCATCGCAGCGAGCGTTGCCCAGGGGACCAGTATTTTTAAGGGAGTTGGTGAACTGCGAATTAAAGAATCTGATCGATTAACAGCCATGGCCGAAGGTCTAAAAGCTTGCGGTGTTAAAACAAAAGAGACAACAAACTCCCTTACAATCATTGGAAAAAGTGGCAAGGTTCCAGGCGGTGCAAAGATTGCCAGCCAGCTTGATCACCGGATTGCAATGTCTTATCTAGTTTTAGGCTTGATCAGCACAAGCTCTATAACCATTGATGATGGCGACCCGATTGAAACGAGCTTCCCCAACTTTGTAAGTCTAATGAACCAATTAGGCGCAAACATGGAATTTAAATAATTATGCTTATTACCGTTGATGGTCCTGCCGCCGCTGGTAAAGGTACTTTGAGTCGTAAACTAGCTGAACACTTTGATCTAGCAATGCTAGACACAGGCTTAATTTATAGGGCCGTAGCGAAAAAAGTTCTTGAAATTGGAAGTCCAGAAGACCAAAATGTAGCTATCAGAACAGCTCAAATTCTTTCACTAAACGACCTGACGATAGAAGGACTTCGCGACGAAGCAGTGGGAGCGGCGGCATCAATAATCGCCGCAATTCCTGAAGTTAGAAGTATTCTTCTAAAGTTCCAGCGTGAATTTGCTGAAAAACCGCCAAATAATAAATTAGGTGCAGTTTTGGACGGTCGCGATATAGGGACAGTGGTCTGTCCCAATGCAAGATTTAAACTATTTGTCACTGCCTCTGCCGCAATACGTGCAGAAAGACGTTATAAAGAGTTGCAAGAACAAGGCGAGGAAGCTATACGTAGCGCCGTTCTACGAGATATTATTGCTCGTGATAAGAGAGATAGTTTGAGATTTATATCGCCCTTGGTGCCTGCCCGTGACGCAAAGATACTAGACACGAGTAAATTGGATCCGGTTGATGTTTTTAATGAAGCGTTAAATTTTATAAAACTTAAAATTTAACGTCACTAAGAAACCATTTTTGTGGGGGATAATTTACCCGCGTTAATGTTTTGATTTTATTTATTTTAACCCCGCCGATCTCATTAAAGAGACTGGAATTTATTTTTAAACAAGACCGCTGGACCCAACCAGTTGGCCTGCAAACAAAGAATATGAGGAATTAAAGAAATGGCTAAATTAGATACAACCAAAGAAGATTCACCTCCTTTATCAAATGAAAATTTTGCGGATCTTTTAGAGGAATCTTTCAAAGAAGAAGACCGCCTACAAGGTCGTGTTATTAATGGGACAGTTTTAACAATTGAAAATGATATTGTAATCATTGACGTTGGCCTAAAATCGGAAGGTGTAGTAAGTATAAAAGAATTCACCGAGCCGGGAGGTGAAGTCTCAATAAGAACCGGCGATAAGATCGATGTTTTTGTGGAGCGATATGAAGGTCGCGACGGAACCGTCATGCTAAGCCGAGAAAAAGCGCGGCGCGAAGAATCTTGGACTATTTTAGAAAAAGCCTTTGAATCAGAAGAGCGAGTTAATGGCGTCATTTTTGGCCGTGTTAAAGGTGGATTTACTGTTGATCTTTCAGGCGCTGTAGCGTTCTTGCCTGGTAGCCAAGTCGATATTCGGCCGGTTCGCGATGTAAATCCATTGATGGGAAACGCCCAACCATTTCAAATACTCAAGATGGATCGTGCGCGAGGTAACATAGTTGTTTCACGCCGGGCAGTGTTGGAAGAAACAAGAGCTGAAGAACGCTCAGAGCTGATATCTAACTTAAATGAAGGCCAAGTTCTAGAAGGAGTAGTAAAAAACATCACTGATTATGGTGCCTTTGTAGATCTTGGCGGTGTTGATGGTCTTTTACATGTTACTGACATCGCTTGGAAACGCATCAACCATCCATCTGAAGCGTTGCAAGTAGGTCAAACAGTTAAAGTACAGGTTATTCGCTTCAACTCGGATAATCAGCGCATCTCACTTGGAATGAAACAACTTGAATCTGATCCTTGGGAAGGAGCAGAAGCCAAATACCCGCTCGAAAGCAAGTTCGTTGGCCGGATAACAAATATTACTGATTATGGCGCATTTGTAGAACTGGAGCCTGGGATTGAAGGCCTAGTTCACGTTTCCGAGATGAGTTGGACAAAAAAGAATGTTCATCCAGGAAAAATTGTTTCTTCCAGCCAAGAGGTGGAAGTTATGGTATTAGAAGTTGATACCTCTAAGAGAAGGATTAGCCTTGGCCTAAAGCACTGTACAACAAATCCATGGGTTGAATTTACCGAAAAATATAAAATTGGTGATGAGCTTGAGGGCGAAATTAGAAATATCACTGAGTTTGGTTTATTTGTCGGTTTGACTGAAGACATAGATGGAATGGTTCACATGTCTGATCTCGATTGGATTAAATCTGGCGAAGAAGCAATAGGCGATTATACGAAGGGCAATACAACAAAAATAAAGATCCTCGAAATTGATACGGAGAAAGAACGGATTAGCCTTGGTATTAAACAGTTAACAGAGGACCCAGTTGCTGGCGGTATTATGAAAATCAAAAAGGGTGATATTTTAACATGTAAGATTACAAACATTCTAGAGAACGGAATCGAAGTCAATGTCAATGAAGACGTACCTGGTTTCATACGTCGTGGAGACTTATCTCGCGATCGATCCGAACAACGGCCTGACCGCTTCGCATCAGGGGAAGTTGTGGATGCTCTCGTTACAACGGTGGATATACCTTCACGCAAAGTCAACCTTTCAATCAAAGCTCGTGAAGTTCAAGAGGAAAAAATTGCAATGGCTGAGTTTGGTTCCTCTAGTTCTGGAGCATCACTCGGCGACATTCTAGGTGCAGCATTCAAAGAACACAACGAGTCGGAAATTGAAAAAGATAAAGACACAGGAAAAGAGAAAGCGGAAGAAGAAACTAAAGCAAAAGAAGTAAAATCTGTGGCAAAGGAAACAGCAACACCCAAAAAGAAAACGGAGACAAAAAAGGCAGCTGAAAAAAAAACAACCACAAAGAAAAAAACATCAGCAGATAAGAAGATAGCCAAACCCAAAAAGAAAACGGAGACAAAAAAGGCAGCTGAAAAAAAAACAACCACAAAGAAAAAGTTGAATAACCCTAAAGAATAAGCGGTTAGTTCTTATAGCCCTATTAATTATTGCAAGGAAAAAATATTCTATCAAATATAAATTTTTTCTGCGATTTTACTAGTAAATTAGGATAGTCTATGAAATTAGACAATATTATTGATCGAAAACAATTAAAACGGCGACTTAGAATTTGGCAGATCATAGCGATTTTAGCCACGTCAACACTTCTAATATTCTCGTTAGGCAAATTCGATAATTTCAAAAAAAGTAACCATATCGCTGTATTGAGAATCTCTAACATTATTGTTAATGACCGTGATCGATCAGAATCCCTGATAAGGATTGCAAAAGATAAACTAGTTAAAGCACTTATTATTCATATTGATAGCCCCGGAGGAACTGTTGTTGGTGGGGAGTCCCTCTACATTCATATAAGAAAAGTTGCAGAAGAAAAACCAGTTGTAGCGGTGATAAATAATATGGCAACCTCAGCCGGTTACATGGCAGCGATTGCTGCCGATCAAATATTTGCCCGACAGTCAAGTATCACAGGCTCAATTGGCGTGATTATCCAGACAACAGATATTACGCTATTACTTAAAAAACTTGGGATTAAACCAGAAGCAATTAAAAGCGCTCCGCTTAAAGCACAACCTAACCCGTTGGAACCTATGAACGAAAAAACCAGATTAGCTACACGATTGGTTGTGGACGATATATTTAATATGTTTATTGATATGGTTGTTTTGCGTCGAAAAATTGATAGGCAAAAGGTTCAACAACTTGCTGATGGACGTATTTATACTGGACGCCAAGCCCTAAATAATGGCCTGATTGATGCTATAGGGGGGGAAAAAGAAGCATTAAATTGGCTTTCAAAAACCAGAAAGATAAACAATCAATTACCCATAAAATTAATGGTACCCAAAGAAAATAGTGGTTTTATTGATAGAATTTTGGACAAATTAATGGGAAATTTTATTATTTCTGACAGACTTAGACTTGACGGCCTGCTCTCGCTTTGGCAACCTAAACTTGAGTAATTCAACTTTCACTTTCCTTTACCGAACTTCGCCGGAGGGGGTAGGTCAACAATGACAAAATCTGAACTCATTACTTATGTTACTGAGCAAAATCCACACCTAAATCAGAAAGATGTAGATAGGGTCGTTACAACAATCTTTGAGGAAATATCATCGGCCTTATCACGTGGTGACCGAGTTGAACTGAGAGGCTTTGGTGCTTTTTCAATTAAACATCGTAATGCTCGTGTGGGTAGAAATCCTCGAACAGGTTCTGCGGTTTCAGTTCCAGCAAAGCGGGTGCCCTATTTTAAAACAGGAAAACAACTCCGGAGTATGTTAAACAAAAACTAATCCTGCTTATTTGTGGTGCTCGTTAGTCGCTTTAAGAGCCAAGTGGAGTTATCATTATTGAAACGTCTTTTCTCTTGGTTTGTCATGTTAATAATCGGTTTATTGGTTGTTGTCTTCTCCATATCTAACCATAGTATTGTTACTCTTGATTTTTGGCCATTACCGATTCTTCAAAACACGCCGATCTATATCCCAATCCTTATTGCTAGTATATTTGGATTTATCTATGGTGGAATCACTACTTGGCTTTCTGCTAGCACGAGTAGAAGCAAAGCCCGGAAAACTAGACGACGTGCATCCGGCCTAGAAAAAGATTTAACCATCTTGCAAAATAAAATAGACAAACTAGAAAAGAAACGTAAGTTTATTAAACCCGAGTAAAAATTTTTCTTTTTGTTTATTATTTTGACCTTCTATATAGAGCTAGGTTGATTATAGCGAAAGCCAATCATGTTAAACTTTAAAGCGCCTCATGAATATATTTTTGTTCCACTTGACACGCCGGATATTAGGCAAGCAATCAAAATTGCCACAAATTTAGAAGGTTTGATTGGTGGAATTAAGATTGGAAAAGAATTCTATACAGCCCTTGGTCCTTCCGGTGTCGAAAAAATAAAAGAGATTGGACTCCCGTTATTCATAGACCTTAAATTCCACGACATACCCAATACCGTTGCCGGTGCGGTGCGATCAACAATTCATTTAAACCCAGCAATTATAAACGTCCACGCGCAGGGCGGTCGAGAGATGTTAACGGCTGCAGTTAATGCCGCAATTGAAGAATCTGGAAAAATCGGTACATCTAAACCGCTGGTCTTAGGGGTAACAGTTTTAACTTCGATGAACAATCAAGACCTTAAAGAAACAGGCGTGAACAGCACACCACTTACCC
>CAZXGI010000083.1:6466-10431 GCA_964639965.1 uncultured Rhodospirillaceae bacterium | reverse complement strand
AAGTTAGTTTTTGGATAGAATTTTAGATAGTTTACGTGTAATTAGGTGGCTTGTATATATAAACACTTTATTATTTCGCATAGTGAAAGGCTAAATATAATGGGAATGTTAGTTCAAGGTCAATGGACTGATGATGATGGAAAGAGCCGAGGAGAAGGCGGAAAATTTGATCATTTGCCCACGAGTTTTCGTAACCACATTTCGATTGAAGGAGCGTCGGGATTCAAAGCTGAAAGTGGTCGATATTATATTTACGGGTCTAGAACCTGCCCTTGGGCGCATCGGGCGATTATTTTTCGTCATTTGAAAGGATTAACTGATCATGTTGGTTTGTTTTTTGTGGTGTCGGGCGACGAAGGGTATGCAGTTGACCCTGAAGGAGAGCATCTTGTGCCAGGCACGGACAAATCGATAAAGTACCTTCATGAAATTTATACTTTAGCCGAAGATGATTATACCGGAAGAGTGACCGTTCCTACATTATGGGATTCTGAAAAGTGTACGATTGTAAATAATGAATCCTCTGAAATTATCGAAATGCTTAACTCTGAATTTAATAATGTTGGCAACGGAGCCTATGATTATTTTCCCCGAGAACTTAAAGAGAAAATCGATGAAATAAATGATCTTGTTTATCACAATGTCAATAATGGAGTATACAAGGCAGGCTTTTCAACTTCGCAAGCTGCATATGAGGATGCTTACGACAGTCTATTTGATGCCTTTGATAAGATGGAAGAGATACTGGGTAAACAGCGGTATTTAGCAGGCGATAAAATTACAGGTGCAGATTGGCGGGCATTCCCGACGCTTTTTCGTTTTGATGCTGTTTATCATTACGCTTTTAAATGTAATAAGAAACACCTTTATCAATACCCGAACCTTTGGAATTACACAAAAGAACTGTACCAAGAGCCGGGCATTTCTGACTTTTGCTGGTTAGATGCTGCAAGGGTCAATTATTGGACGGGTCCCCGTGTAAATGCGACTGGTACCATACCGAAAGGGCCGGAGGGTATAGATTTCAGTGAGCCACATGATCGCGACAGGTTTTCTTAATTGAGGTTTTAGGTATTAATTATGTTTGGTGAGAGCAAGATCGATCAAATTCCAATTTTGGATTTTTCTCAATTCCTTAAGGATGAGGAGGAGGGTAAGTGCTCTATGGCAGCACAATTACGGAGGATCCAAGAAGAGGTTGGCTTTTATTATATTGTGAATCACGGAGTGCCATCTAGCCTCATTGATCGCGCGATTAATCAAGTACAAAAATTGCATTCACTTCCACTGTCCAAAAAATTGGAATTAAAAGTAGATAAAGATACAACGGGATATATTCCGATTAAATCTACAATGTATGTCACGACCGATGCGGGTGAAAACGACCGATATGACTTAAATGAAAATTACCGGATTGTTCGGGAAAGGCCGTCTGATCATCCATCTATTATAGCTGGAAGACGATTTACAGGGCCAAATAAATGGCCATCGGATGACCTGTTACCAAATTTTAAAAATGTTATGCTTGAATATTACACTGCAATGGAAAAATTGGGGCATGCAATGTTGCCGTTTTACGCTCGGGCATTAGACTTACCCGTTAATTATTTTGCCGAATTTTTTACCGACCCTATGTGGTTTACAAGGAATGTTCATTATCCACCAGTTCCAGCCAAAAAGAATCAATTTGGAATTTCTCCTCATTCCGATCATGGTTTTATCACTTTACTGCCTTTATCAAAGGTTCCCGGGCTTGAAGTTAAAACTCAGGATGGTCGCTGGATATCTGGAGGTTACGTGAAAGATGCAATTGTAGTAAATAGTGGTGACTTTATGAAAAAATGGACGAATGGGCGCTTTATTGCTACGCCGCATCGGGTGTTACCCCCAAAGGAAGATCGCTACATTTCAGCTTTCTTTTTTAATCCAAATTGGGACGTGATGTCATCACCATTGCCGACCTGCATTGGTGGGCAAGATGGCAATAAATACGACGTTACTAGTTTTTATGATCACCTTTGTAATTACGTTGATAGCAATTATACGAAATCTAGTGGGGGAAACGCGAAAGATCCTGCCGTTTCATAATGTTTATTGAAAACCGATTGAATAAAATTTCCAGCTTTATGTTTGAGGCCATTTAAAGTTTAATTTATTAACATTCTTTAATTTTAATATGTTGAGGATACCAAAATGAATGTAGATGGAATGTCAGCTGTCGTAACCGGTGGAGCCTCTGGGCTCGGCGAGGCGACAGCTCGTATGCTTGCAAAAAACGGAGCTAAAGTTGCGATCCTCGATCTTAACACGGAGAGAGGTGAGAAAATAGCTAGTGAAATTGGTGGTATTTTTTCAAACTGCGATGTTGCTGATGAGAAAAGTACGCAGTCTGGATTTGATGTTGCAAAAGAAGCTCACGGACCAGGGCGTATATTAGTAAATTGCGCAGGCATAGGAGCGGCATCACGTGTCGTCGGGCGAAAAGGGCCCCATAGTCTTGAAATGTTTTCAAAAATTATATCCGTTAATTTAATAGGTACTTTTAATGCAAGTCGCCTTTTCGCGGTGGATGCCAGTGTCCTTGATCCTTTAGAAGATGGAGAACGCGGTGTAATTATTATGACAGCTTCAGTAGCGGCTTTTGATGGTCAAATCGGGCAAGCCGCTTATTCCGCGTCAAAAGGTGGAATCCATAGTATGACCCTTCCAGTAGCTAGAGAGTTTGCTAATTTTGGAATTAGGATTTGCACGATTGCTC
The DNA here is from genome assembly GCA_964639965.1 of uncultured Rhodospirillaceae bacterium. Classification (GTDB taxonomy): domain Bacteria; phylum Pseudomonadota; class Alphaproteobacteria; order Rhodospirillales; family UBA2165; genus TMED23. The sequence goes on along the minus strand of CAZXGI010000083.1, from coordinate 7,673 downwards.
CCGGTGTACTTTTAACGCCACTTATGGATGTTTTACCTGAAGAGGCCCAAGCCTCCCTAGCCGCTAGTGTTCCTTTCCCCGCTAGGCTCGGAAAAGCTGATGAGTATGCGGCACTTGCGATGCATATTTTTGAAAATAGATATTTAAACGGAGAAACTATCCGTTTAGATGGTTCGCTTAGAATGACAGCAAGGTAATAATTTTCAATCATGAAAACCCTACGGGAGAACGTTGACCAGTTTTATTTATTTTTTTCTCAATGGCACTGGAGTGGAACTTTGGGAGTTTGGACTACTATGTATTGTTTCATTTCTAGGTAGTTTGATTACTGCCTCTGTTGGTCTTGGTGGAGGAACGTTAACTTTGGCGACAATGGCGTTATTGATGCCACCCACTGTTTTGATACCTATACATGGGTTTGTTCAGTTAGGCTCAAATTTTGGACGGGCTTTATTGCTATATCGCGATGTGCTTCGAGATATTATTCCAACTTTTGTAGTCGGAACAATAATTGGAGCCATTATCGGTGGTCAGGTAGTAGTGGCTCTGCCAGTTGAAATTCTTCAAATTATTCTTTCAGTTTTTATTTTGTATACGGTATGGATTCCGGCGCTAAAAGCTCAAATATTTAGAAAGTTTACTTTTATTAGTGTTGGAGCTATAGGAGCTTTCACAACAATGTTTGTGGGAGCTACCGGTCCATTGATAGCGCCATTTGTCATTGCAGCTAGCAAAGATCGTAAGCAAATTGTGGGTACACATGCTAGCCTGATGACTATTCAGCATAGTTTTAAATTAATTGTTTTTGGATTTATTGGGTTTAGTTTTGCGCCCTACATCCTGCTAATTATCAGCTTAATCTCTTTTGGATTTGTTGGCACATATATGGGAAAACTTGCTCTTAATCGTCTATCAGAAAATATCTTTCGAAGGGCTCTAAAGTTGGTTTTGACTTTTATGGCACTGAAGTTATCTTATGATGCTTTTTCCGTTTGGTTCTAGGTTGGGTGTTATTTTAGTATAATTATAATATTTTTTCTTGAGTTGCTGGTTTTGTGGCATTCAATAATGCTTCTCGCCGGGCAATATAACTGGTTGATGCGATAATTATAAGTCCACCAGCCCATGTCCAGGCATCCGGCAGTTCCGAAAAGAAAAAGAACCCGATTAATGCTGCAATGATTAGTCGCACGAAATTAAAAGGTTC
>CAZXGI010000083.1:0-6366 GCA_964639965.1 uncultured Rhodospirillaceae bacterium | reverse complement strand
CGAGAACAAATAAGAAGCCAAAACTAAAAGATTGAAAACCAGGCCGGATAATTAAAAGTGCCCCAAAAATGCCTACTCCAATTGCAATCCATCGCCGCAAGCGTGCAGTTTCTTTCAAGAATAAGACGGCACCAAGTGTTACAAATAGGGGGCTTGTCAAAGCAAGAGCTGTAGCATCTGCTAGAGGGGTCAAGGATAACGCCGTATACCAGGCGCCGACGGCTCCAGCATTAAAGAAAGCTCTAAAAAAGTGAATATGAAATTTGGAAGTTCTCATTGCATCAAATTTAGTTCTTAAAAGCCAAGGTAAATAAAAAGCGAATGAAAAAAGACTTGTAAAGAAGGCTATTTCATAGGGATGAATTGATTTGCCAACGCCCCTGACAAATCCATGGGAGCCGGTAAACAGGGATACGGATAGTATGATTAGAAGCGCAGAGCCTACGAATGTGGTATTTGATGCTGCTTTTAGGCTTGTGTTTGAAGAATTCATTTATGTGGTAGCCTTCTTGAGATGGGTATTTGTATGTATGGTTTGTTGACTTCTTGTTTATCCGGTTATTAGATTATTTTTGTTTCTTTTCCAATATTATTCTAACTTTTTAGGTAAAGGCTGTTGTGTTTTTGGCGACTAAATGCTGTTAATGGGCGTATGTTATGATAGTAAATTAACTGGTATATCAACCAATTTAGAATATTGAAGATGATTGAGAATTTACAGAAAAAAATGATGAGTGGTGGCGAAGCAATTGTCCAATCTCTGTTGCAAAATGGTGTTGATACCGTTTTTGGCATCCCCGGAGCCCAAACATATCCAATATTTGATGCCCTCGCTCGAGTGCAGTCGCGTATCAGAACAGTGGGAGCGCGACATGAGCAAGCTGCGGCTTATATGGCATATGGATATGCGAAATCTTTAGGACGCCCGGGTATTTATTCTGTTGTTCCTGGTCCAGGAGTTTTAAATACGATGGCAGCCCTCTGCACGGCTTGGGGTGCAAATGTTCCTGTTCTTTGCTTAACTGGTCAAATACCTCGTGAGGCTCTCGGAAAATTACGTGGGCATTTGCATGAACTTCCGGATCAAATAGCAACTCTGAAAACGCTGACCAAATGGTCTGTCCGCATTCAACGTGTTTCAGATGCCCCGGAAGTTATAAATGAAGCTTTCAAAATAATGAATTCCGGTCGACCGGGTCCTGTATCCGTCGAAATGTGCTGGGATGATATGGCTCAGAATGAAATGGTGGGGATATTGCCTCCGGCAGAATTGGACCCATTGTCGCCAGTAAAAAAATCTGAAATTGAGTCTGCTGTGAAGCTAATCAAAGATGCAAAGAACCCTATTATTTTATTAGGGAGTGGAGCATTACACGCCAGGGAAGCCGTATTAGAGTTAGCTGAGATCCTTCAAGCTCCTGTTGGTGCTTTCCGGGGAGGAAGAGGGATTGTAAGTGAGGATCATGAGCTTGGAGTTTCATCTGTGGCTGCTCATGACCTTTGGCGGGATTCGGATGTGCTGATTGGCATTGGAACACGCCTTGAGATGCCATATATGAGATGGTCAAATCCAATGGGTGCTGTTGTTAACCCGTTGGCACCTCCTCATCTTGTTCGCATCGATATTGATCCCTCAGAAATGACACGGCTTGTACCGCATGCGGGTATTGTTGCTGATTCAGATGTTGGTGCCCGAGCTTTAGCAAAGGCGCTTAAAGCACATTATAAATCCAAAACAACGGCGATATCTGATATTGCGTATTCGAAGAATTGGGCAAATCAGAAAGTGCAAGAAATTAAACCGCATGTTGACTACTTAAAGGTGATACGTGAGGCGCTGCCCCGTGACGGTTTTTTCGTTGAAGAAATTAGTCAGATTGGCTTTGCATCGCAATTCGCATTTCCTGTTTATGAGCCTCGAACTTATGTTACTTGTGGTTTTCAGGGTAACTTAGGTTTCGGATTTCAAGCGGCTCTGGGCGTTAAGGTTGCTAATCCTGATAAGGTAGTTATCTCCGTAACCGGTGACGGAGGATTTATGTTCGGCGTTCAGGAACTGGCTACAGCAGCCCAAGAAGATATTGGTTTGATTACTATTATTATGAATAATTCAGCTTTTGCTAATGTTCGACGTGATATGAGACGTATATATAAACGGCCCCCTATTGGCAGTGATTTAAAAAATCCCGATTTTGTTGCTTTATCTGAAGCCTTTGGCATTAAAGCTTGTGCTGTTGAGGATCCTGCTGGTCTGGAAGGTGCATTGAAAAAGGCAATTGAAGATGGTGAGCCAGCTGTCATTGAAGTTAAAGTTGATCGTAATACTGAAAAAAGCCCCTGGAAATATATTCTTATGACATATTCCTAACGAGGAGAATATTTATGAACGTTATGTCAAATGATTTAAAGACTTTGATCTCTGATACTCAGCAATTTTTAAATCAGGAAATGAAACACTTTATTGGAGGTGAATGGATTGCCGGAAGTGGTAATGGTTCATTTCCTGTAATTGATCCCTCAAGTTCAGAGGTGCTAGCCCAAATACCAAAGGGAAACGATAAAGATATTGATGCCGCCGTTCAGGCGGCGCATACTGCGTTTAACGATCCATTATGGCGAGATATGCCGCCGGCTAATCGAGAAAAATTGATGCACCGTTTCGCCGATTTGATTGAAGGGCATGCGGAAGAATTAGGCCAACTTGAAGCACTTGATGTTGGCATGCCAAGTTTTATAGGCCAGTACGTAGAGGTTGGGAATGTGCTCGAAACATTGCGTTATATGGCTGGCTGGCCAACTAAAATTAATGGCCGGACAATGGATATCGGCGAACCTATGCCAGACAAACGATTTTTTGCGTATACAAGTCGGGAGCCTGTTGGTGTTGTAGGGGCTATAGTTCCCTGGAATGTACCCTTGATGATAGCCATGTGGAAAATTGCCCCCGCTTTGGCGACGGGCTGCACGATAGTTATCAAGCCTTCTGAAGTTACACCTTTAGCAACTATACGATTGGCTGAACTTGCTGTTGATGCTGGTATTCCTTCTGGTGTAATTAATGTTGTAAATGGTCTTGGAGCGGAGGCAGGGCAAGCGTTAGTTGAACACCCTTTAGTTAGTAAAATAAGTTTTACAGGTTCCGCCGTGACAGGAAAGGCAATTAACAAAGCTGCAACGGAAACACTGAAAAATGTTACTCTCGAATTAGGGGGTAAGTCACCTGTAATTTTGTTGGATGATGCTAATCTGGATAAAGCCGTCCAAGGGATATCGATGGGCATTTTTGGGAATACAGGCCAAGTTTGTGTTGCAGGATCAAGACTTTATATACAGAGAGGAATTTTTGATAAAGCTGTAAAACGACTGACGAAAGAGGCTAAGTCTTTAAAAGTGGGTCCAGGATTGCACCCTGAGACGAAAATAGGTCCTCTAGTCTCAGAAGCTCATCGCGATAAGGTTATGGGTCTGATTGAAGCTGGCGTAAAATCCGGTGGTGAGGCAGTGACGGGTGGGTCGATGATTGATGGCCCCGGATATTATGTTGAGCCGACTGTCTTGGTAAATCCTCCTCAATCTTCACAGGTCGTTCAAGAGGAAATATTTGGGCCTGTGATAACTGCTATTCCTTTTGATGATCTGGAGGAAGCAGCGGCATTAGCAAATGATACTACATATGGTCTTTCATCTTATATTTGGAGTTGCGATATTCAAAAGGTTCACCAACTCGTTCCTAAAATAAGAGCTGGGCAAGTATATGTGAATAGTAGTCCATTTCCTCATCCGGCAATGCCTATGGGGGGATATAGACAGTCAGGGATAGGCCGGGACCTAGGCGAAGAAGTCATTAATCATTATACTGAACATAAGTCCGTGGTTATAGGGATAAATTAACCATAGAACCTAACTAGTGCTACCAATATAGAATTTTATTTACTTGATAGTGGTTTTGCATGGTTTAGGGCTTCCAGTCTTCCATGGTAACGAGGCTGAACTATTGCTTAATCGGATTATATGTTTGTTAGGATTGGGTACGTATTTGGGCCCTGAGGTAATTGCAGTCCATTCCAAAACTGATTAAAATTTTCATCAAAAAGTTCACTTGGGAATGTTGTTTTAACATTAGATAAACGATTCGGAGGAATCTCAATAATTCTTATATCTGGATGTGTATTCATAAGGAATTCTCTTTTATTCTGTTTTGATTTAACCATCGTGGTTGATTGATTTAATTGGATGCAAATCAATTCCTTCCCGGTCCAGAAAGATAAATCAAATTCGGCAAAATTTGCGTCTTCATTATTAAATTTAGGTGACAGAAGGATGTTGGTATTTGGCATTGGCAACCAGGTAGAATAAATCCAGTCGCTTTGCGTGAAAATTTCTTCTGTATTATTGTTAGCTACAATCTTTCGGGTTTGTTCTGACATGAACTTAAAATAAGAATCAATAAATACTCGAGTAGATTGGGAAAAAGGGTCAATGCCTTTCATTATTTTTTCAACTGTTAGATCAAAGAGTAACTTTGAATTATTAGCCTCAATAAGAGCATCAGGAGAGAAATGCATCCACCCTTGGCTGCTTAGGCGTAGTGCAGGAGAATTTTCTGTTAAAAGAGCATGTTGATTTGATAGCTCGTAGGAAGAGCCGCCTGGTATGGGACGTATTTTTTTGGCGACGGTCTCCGGGTCTGAAACTAACCCATAAATAATAAGAGTTTCTATATATCCATCTCCATAACATAAAGACCGCCAGCCCAACGGTCTCCGGCATAAACAATACCATTTTCGTCAACATAAACTTCATTCATCTGGATAGCAGGTACACGGGAATTCTCTGGAGCTGGCGGAATAAAATAGGCTATCAGCTCTGGCTGATAAGGATTTTTCAAGTTGTAAACACGTATCCCAGCGTTAAAGAATGCACCAATGATGATTTCCTCACTATGGAATGATGGTCCAGGCCGATTTTCGTGTAAATTATGAGATCCGAAACGGCCACCCTTTTGTCCAAATTCTTCAACTGGGGGGAGTGGTAATGTACTAATCGGGACTAAATTTTTTTCGTTTCTCGCATCAATTACCCATGTAAGTTTAGGCCAGTCTTCAGCGTTATCTTTAATACATTCGTCAGATACTATTAGTAATCCGCGCTCAAAAAGTGGCATAACCGTATGGGTAAAACCGGGGTAGGGGTTATGAGGGCTCCAATGAGATATGATCTCGGGTTTAGATTTATCGGAAATATCCAAAATAAAAGCGCCACCATCAATGTAACCTAAATATGCTCGATTTGGATAATCTGGGTAAATATTAGCGTTATGCAATCTAAACGCATCACCACCCCTCAACACATCGAGCGGTTCAGGAATTATCCGTTCTGGTGGGGGAGCTTCATCCCCTTCCATCGTTCCTGGGTACCACCACCGACCGACTTCCTCCATCTTACTTGGTTTGCGCACATCGATAATTTGATAAATTTGGTCGTCTCTTGGATGCCTTGGTATTAAGTCGGGTGTCCCACTTGCCATGTGGACGTATTCACCGTCAACAAACCATAAACAGTGGACACCTCTTGAATGGGGACCTGCTGTTGAGTGAAAACCAATTGATTTAGGATTTTCTGGATCACTTACATCAAATAGCTCAATCCCTGCAGGCTCCAGTCCTAATTCATAAACTTGGTAGGCGACAGCCAGTATATCACCAGTTACTTCCAGGGAGTTAGAGCGCATATTTTGATGTGGAAGTTCTGTCTGGCAAATGACTTTAGTATTTTTTGGGTCAGTCACATCAACGCCAGTGAAATTTTTTGGTGGGCCTTCGTGGGCAATCCATAATACACGTTTCCCCTTGCGAGTTAATTGAATTGCCATTCCTTCACCGACACCACCAAACCCACCAAGTGTATTATGGTCTATGAGTTTCATGTTTTTCGAAATCGTATTCGGCATATTAGTTTTGAACTCCCCTGAAATTTATTGATACTATTATCTTAACCATTTTGACAAATGCAAACACTGAGCAGTAATTAGATTCAGGAAATTTATTTGATGAGTTTCACGAAAGATAATGATTTTGTTAAAGTTCCAGTTTCGGTCGTGACTGGATTTCTCGGCAGTGGAAAAACAACATTACTTAACTATTTAACCGCACAACCAAAAATGAACGATATTGCTTTAATAATAAACGAATTTGGAGAAGTTGGGTTAGACAATCTATTGATAGAGAGTTCCATTGAAAACACGCTTTTACTGAAAAATGGTTGTATTTGTTGTTCAATACGCGGTGATCTCGTAGACACCGTAACCGATTTATTTTCTAAAGTTGAAAATAGTCAAATTCCTAAATTTAAAAAAATTATTATTGA
>CAZXGI010000082.1:0-10461 GCA_964639965.1 uncultured Rhodospirillaceae bacterium | reverse complement strand
TATGAGTATCGTTAGAAGAAACATCCACGGTGTTACCAACTATGAAAAGGGAAGAGCTTTTGAGGGCTATACGTTATTTGCTCCAATGATGGGACGTAATGTTTGGCTGATCGATATGATGGGACGAATCGTTCATCAATGGAAAATGGAAAATATTCCAGGTAACTATGGGAAACTTCTGAAAAATGGAAATTTATTATATCTCGGCAAGCTTATGCCTTCACCTTTACCAGAGTTTGGCGGAAATGGGGGCCAGTTAATTGAGGTTGATTGGAATGGCAATACTCTTTGGGAGTATAACGATCCCTACCATAGTCATTGCTTTGCCGAAATGGATAACGGCAATCTAATGATTGCACAATGGCGCAAAGTACCAGAAAAAATTGCCAAGACAGTAAAGGGTGGACAACCAGGAACAGAACTTAATGGTGAAATGTGGGGCGAAGCAATTCAGGAAATCGATCGTAAATCCAAAGAAGTCTTGTGGGAATGGTGCTCGTTTGATCACCTAGACGTTGATATCGACATACTGGGACCTCTCCACCCTCGCGACCGCTGGACCAACCTTAATGCTATTACTATTATGCCGGATGGAAATCTTCTTGTAAGTTTTAGGTGCATAAACACAATTGCGATCATTGAACGTAAAACAGGAAACATAATTTGGCGATGGGGACCCGGTGAAATCGCTGGGCAACATAATCCGACATTGCTTGAAAATGGAAACATTTTACTTTTCGATAATGGAGCACATCGTGTTTATACCACGATTGATTACTCCCGTGTCCTTGAAGTTAACCCAAAAACGAAACAAATTGAATGGGAATACAAAGAAGATCCACCCTATGATTTTAATAGTTTTATTTGTTCGGGAGCACAAAGACAGCCCAACGGAAATACGCTTATATGCGAAGCATTAAAAGGCAGAATTTTTGAAGTAACCCTAGAAGGCGATATTGTCTGGGAATTCCACTCCCCATTTTATTATGACCATGCTATATTTGGAAATAACAACATGGTTTTTCGCGCCTATAGGTATAGCGCCGATTATCCAGGAATTAGAGACGAAAATCTCGATTCAAAAAAATACCCCGATATCAACGCGTTAATGCCACGCCATTTTACCAAAGGTCGGAAAAGTGAAATAGCCCACGTGACAGGAAGTAGCTTCGAAATTGGTGGTTTTAGAGATGAAGATAAGTAACTTGAACGATAGAAAGGTGGGGCGAATGAGGGGACTTGAACCCCCAACCCCCGGCACCACAAGCCGGTGCTCTAACCAGTTGAGCTACATCCGCCATATTGGATGATGGTGTAACCTTAAGCCCCTTTTTGGTCAAGCATGTGAGAATAATTTTATGAAATGTTTTCAACTCTTAGTGCCAAAAGCGTTTGACCCAAGGCGCAGGATAATCGCCTGGATTTGGCTCTCCGCCAAAACTAACTACAATAGAGTCTTTTGGTATCGCTTGTGCAGCATGTAGGCGATATATCTTACACCAATCCACAGGAAAAACATCGGCATCAGGTACTTTGCTTGCAATCCAAATCTCATCTCCTCCATATTTTACTGCATTTCTCGCAGAAAAGTCCGACCAAATTTCAGGCCTTGAGCCATTCTTGAATCGCATTACTGAAGAACTAAAAATAGGAACATAACAATTCTGAGCCATGGCAAAATCACTGTTATAAAATAACAATGGATCTATAGAGCCCGTTATTACAACGTCAACATCGAAATAAAGAATGTGCGAGCCAAATTCATTTATCCCCTCTCTAAACATAGGTAATTTATGCCACCAACCGTTAATATCTTCCCCTAATATATTTGTTTCTGGTAATTGCAAAGTTTGAATACCGGAGTCCAGACCCATTGGATCATCGGTTAGACAAAAAAAGTCTACGTCAACTGAACTCCAACGGCGAACCATTGAAGCCAATCGATTTACATAACTTGCCCCATATTTTGTCCCATGTTTTACACAAACTACCGTAGCAGGCTCTTGTGAAGGCTCGTCATTTATTAAATTATTATTGTTATTTAATAATGCATTTGCGCGGCGAAGACTCAAATCAATCACAATATTATCTGGGTGAAAAAAGCGCAACGTTTCAAAACAATCTATTGCATCTTCATATCTTCCATTTGCTATTAGAACCCGGCCAAGGTGAAGCTGGGATTCAATGTCACTTGGCATCATTTTAACCGCTTCTTGGAGTGCACTTATCGCTTTAGCCGGTTCACCATTGTAATCACGGGCTCGACCCAAAAAACACAAAATTCGCGCCGTGGGCGGTTCAGTTAACAAATACTGTTCAAAATATTCAGCAGCGATCTTAGGGGCACCATTATCCAGATAATAATAACCGAGGTCCAAGAGAATTGACGTATCTTCTGACAATAGTTCTTGGGCTCGCAAAATATATTTTAAACTTTTTGTATCGTCCCCAATCCTTTGATAGAGCTGCCCAACAAATTTATGTATTGAACCACTATCGGGAATTTCTTCCTCTATTTGATTTAAATGAACACGTGCTGCTGTTAGATCTTGTACTTCTAGAAAACCTAAAACTTTCTCGAACGTTTCAAAAATATCCATATTCACACTAAAATGCAGAAATTGTGGAATCAACCGATTGAATTAACAAAATGCCATTAAATTCAATTAAAATATTTACGTAATCTTTCAAGCGCTTCATCTATTACATGATCTTCTTTACAGTAACAAAACCGCAAAAAATGGTTCACACCGTTATCTAAACCTGCCTTATAAAAAGCACTAAACGGTACCACTGAAACGCCAGCATTTACAGTTAGCTCTTTACAGAATTCAACATCATCAAAATTAACACCAAGAGGCCTAAAATCGACCGCGAGAAAGTAAGTGCCCTGGCTCTCCATAACTTCAAATCCAATTGACGTAAGTCCCTTACTCAAGCGATCGCGTTTCGCCTCCATATCAATGCGAAGTTCAGCAAAATAAGATAAATCTTTTTTTAATCCAAATGCGACAGCTTTTTGCAAATTAGGAGGCGTTGCAAATGTCAGAAACTGATGAGCCTTAGAAGCAGCATCAATAAGTTTTGCTGCGCCCACTGAGTAACCGACTTTCCAGCCCGTCATAGAAAATGTTTTACCGGCGGAACTTATTCGGATACATCGGTCTGCCATACCCGATAATGTGATTAACGGAACGTGCTGACGGCCATCATAGACTATGTGTTCATAGACTTCATCACAAACCGCATAGGAATCATATTTTTTTACAAGTCTGGCGATGAACTCCAATTCATCTACAGTGTATACTTTAGCAGCTGGATTGGTCGGAGTATTGAGCAAAATTAGTTTAGTTTTTTCAGAAAATACGGCCTCTAAATCGTTATAGGGCAACTCCCAATTAGGGGGAGCTATGCGCACTAATTTTGGAATAGCCCCAGCCCTTCTTATTAACGGCAAATAGCAGTCGTACAAAGGCTCTATTAATACGACCTCGTCCCCAGGCTCAATAATTCCAAAAAGACAAGATGCAATAGCCTCAGTAGCTCCTGACGTAATAATTGTTTGGGATTCCCAATCCAAATCAATATCATAAAATGTCTTAGAATGTTCTGCTGCTGCCTGACGAAGTTCCGGAATTCCCATCATAGGGGGATATTGGTTAGAATATGTTTTTGTCGCCTGCATTGCCTCAGTTATTAATTCTGACGGTCCATCTGTATCTGGGAATCCCTGACCTAAATTAATTGCCTCATGTTTAAAAGCCAGCGACGACATAACAGTGAAGATTGTTGTGCCATAATCAGTTAAAATTTTGTTTGCCTCTTTCAATTGCCAGAATCCCTTTCAGCCAAAGTCAACACTCTACTTGTATCCAATAAAATCAATTTGCAGGAACTAATTGGATTGATTTTATAATGAGTTATTTTATTAAAAAATTATAAACAATTTCAAACAATAGATTATTAACGAGGATATGTATTTGAAAAAGAAACGGTTAATTAGCCAAATTAAACTTTTTGCAACGCCCTATTATTAAGCATATGCCTAATTTTTAAGCAAAATAATGATTTAAAATTGTGTGGATGGGCTGTTAATTCGCTTAACCGACCGAAAAACAACAATTTATCAAAATCAAAGAACTGGCACGAGTCCTGCTAAAGTAGCAATAGAATACTGTAAAATTTTTTCATATCGAAGGTTAAATTAATGAAAAAACTTGAGGCAATAATAAAACCGTTCAAACTTGATGAAATTAAGGAAGCTCTTCATGAAATTGGGTTGCAAGGAATTACTGTAATTGAAGCTAAGGGGTTTGGTCGTCAGAAAGGCCATACTGAGCTTTATCGAGGTGCCGAGTATATTGTAGATTTTTTGCCTAAGGTAAAGATTGAACTTATTATTGAAGACCAACAACTAGACTCAGCCATTGAAGCAATCCAGAAAGCCGCGCATACGGGACGTATTGGTGACGGTAAAATTTTCATTAGTTCAATTGAAGATGCTATCCGTATCCGAACAGGTGAACGTGGTGCAGAGGCAATTTGATACGAATATAGATTGGCCAGTAAAATTTGAATTTATGAAAGGAAGAAAACCATGTCGTTTGATTGTAAAACAGCAGCGGACGTTGCAAAAGTCGTAAAAGATAATGACGTCCGGCATATCGACCTCCGCTTTACCGACCCCCGCGGTAAATGGCAACATTTAACACAAATACCTGAAACTATGGACGAGGATGCCTTCAATGATGGAATTTTCTTCGATGGCTCTTCAATTGCTGGCTGGAAATCTATTAATGAATCAGATATGGCTTTGATACCCGATCCAACCACTTGTGTTATGGACCCGTTTTCCGCCCAACCAACAATGATAATTATTTGTGACATTCGAGATCCGATGACAGGCGAACGTTATTCACGTGACCCTCGGTCAACCGCAAAAAGAGCTGAAGCTCACCTACAAAATACGGGTATTGGAGATACTTCATATTTTGGACCAGAACCAGAGTTCTTTGTTTTCAATGATGTGCGCTCAGAAGTCTCAATGAATCATACGTTTTATAAGGTTGATCATGAAGAAGGCCCGTACAACTCTGGAGCAGACATCCCAGAAGGCAATACCGGCCATCGTCCAGGTATTAAAGGTGGCTACTTCCCAGTTCCTCCTGTTGATTCAGCCCATGATCTGCGCTCTGAAATGGTAACAACATTGCAAGAAATGGGCGTGACAATGGAAAAACACCATCACGAAGTCGCCCCATCTCAGCACGAGCTTGGAATTAAATTTGCAACGCTCGTACAAAGTGCGGATAATGTTCAAGCGTATAAATATGTTGTTCAAATGGTCTCGCACATTTATGGTAAAACAGCAACTTTCATGCCCAAACCTATAGTTGGTGATAATGGCACCGGTATGCATACGCACCAATCAATCTGGAATAAGGGCAAACCTACTTTTGCTGGGTCAGGCTATGCAGACCTTTCTGAAACAGCTCTGCATTACATTGGAGGCATTATTAAACACGCCAAAACCATCAATGCTTTTTCTAATCCATCAACAAATAGTTATAAACGCCTGATTCCTGGTTTTGAAGCTCCTGTTTTGTTGGCTTATTCTGCTCGCAACCGTTCAGCTTCTTGTCGCATTCCGTATTCTGCAAACCCGTCAGGTAAACGTGTTGAAGTTAGGTTCCCAGACGCTACTGCTAATGCATATCTTGCATTCTCATCTATGTTAATGGCTGGCCTTGACGGGATCCAAAACAAAATTGACCCTGGTGAAGCAATGGATAAAGATCTCTATGAACTGCCACCAGAAGAAATTTCCCATGTACCAACGGTTTGTGGGTCGCTCAGGGAAGCTCTATCTGCACTAGGCGATGACCGAGAGTTTCTAAAAGTTGGAGACGTGTTCAGCGATGATCAAATAGATGGTTATATAGAATTAAAAATGGAAGAAGTCTATGCTCTCGAACACACAACTCATCCAATAGAATTCCAAATGTACTATTCGTCTTAAATTAGAATGATTAGCAAAGAAAAAAGGTCGCCTTTAACTAAGGCGACCTTTTTTCAATGAATATAACGAGTGAAACTACAAAAATACCAAGTCCTATTTATCCGGCTCTTTAAAAGCAGAGGTCAACCCTTTCAAAATTGGGTGGGTCAAATATGTAATTATCCGCCTCTCTCCCACCTTTAAATCTGCGCTAGCTCCCATTCCAGAGGTCAATGTAAAAGTTTCCGGAAGACCCTTGAGTTCGTCTCCGGCAATTGCTACCCGCCCACGAAAAAACGAGCCCTTTGCCCCACTCAAATCCTCGGTATAAGCGTCGTCAGAAATATAGATTAGCTTTCCCTTCAAATCTCCATATTGCTGAAAAGGCAGCGCATCCAGCTTAACGGACACCTTTGCACCCATCTTAACATCACTGATATTTTTTGGATCAATATCTACCTCAAAAGCCAGTTTTTGGTTAGACAACACCAGTGTGACGAGTACATCACCCTCTCTAACAATTGATCCTGCTGAAATTGCTGGCACGTCAAGAATGACGCCTTCCGCAGGGGCCCTAACCTCAATATTTTCAACTTTTTGCTTAAATTTAAGGCTTTGTTGACTTAATTGCATAAACTGTTCTTGTTCTTTAGCAATACTTTCACCCAAAGACGAAGATGATTTAGCCACAAATTCATTCCTATCGGCCTGCAACGTCCCCTTATCAGACAACTTTGCAGATAAAGCAGACCTTTTGCTATCAACACTATCTTTTGCTCCAAGATATGCTTTTTGTGCAGCTAATGAAGAGTCTTTTGCTTGTAAATAGCTTAACATTGAACCAACTTTTCGATCAAATAATTCCTTCTTTGCCGCTTCAATTTGCTGTTTTAATTCAAATTGCTTTAGTGTAATTTTTACAGTTTCCTTAGCTGAAGCCACATCATTTCGAGCCTTCGCTAACTCTTTGTCAAATTTAGCTAATTTAGACGTAAACGAGGTCATTTTGGATCTATACCCAAGCAATTTTTTATTTAAAATATCATAAGCCAGCGGTGTCAAACCATGGTTACTGGGCACAGGTTTTCTAGTCTTGATTAGCTTTTGTTCCAGTTTAAGTCGACGCAGTCGGCCACTAACTGCAGCCAACTTCTCAACATTACCTTTTAAATCGGAATCAGCCGCCGTACTATCCAACAAAACAATTAGATCGCCTTTCTTGACTTGGTCTCCTCGTTTGACAAAAACTTTACGTACCGTAGCACTTGAACTAGCTTGCACACCAACATTTGGAACTTCAGCAGTAAATTTTCCACGTGCAGAAACAGTAGTGTCTACAGATAGCGATGTCGTAAACACAAAAGCTACAATAAAAGCTGTGAGAACAGCACCAAGAGTAAGCATAATCGGCCTGGATGCCGGCGCATCATATATTGCATCTGTATCATCTATATCTTCTGGAATCTGCTCTTCGTTAACCTCCATTTCTCCAAGATTAGTTTCTCCATCTTCAAGAGCGGCACCAGCTTGAGAAGCCGCTTTGTTTGCATCTCTTAGAGAAGAAGATAACGTCTTCATTATTCTTAAGGCAGCAGCAGAATTCTTCTCAATATAGCGGAGGAATTCATCTTCCTTAACTTCGTCAATTGTTGAGTCTTCAGCGGCCCGTGCCCCAGCACTCCTCGGCTCTCCATCAATTAATGCCATTTCGCCAAAAATCGTGTTAGGCTCCGAGAGGGTAACAAGCACCAAATCACCATCGGCCGCAGTTTTTACTATCTCAACAGTCCCTTCCTTAAGGATGTATGCATAATCTGCACTTTCACCCTCTCGAAAAACATAACCACCTTTCGGATAAAAATTCTTAGGTGCCATTATAAACCATACCTCACAACTCTAACCTGTAGTTATAATTCTCTATGCATCTGATGATATTTGTTTCTCTAATTCCCACATTTCTTGATATAAGGAACACCGCGCCATCAAATCATCATGCGTACCCTCATCAACAACACTTCCTTTTTCTAGCACAATAATCCAATCAAATTTCCCGAGCCAACGAAAGTCATGTATTGTAGCTATCAGAGTTCTGCCCGCTGCAATTTCATCAATTTTACCTTTGAGCAACACTTGGGTCTGCTTATCTAAAGTATTAAATGTTTCATCCAATAAAATAAGGTTTGGATCTGTTGCTAGGGCTCGTGCTAAGGCCACTGTTATTTTATGGCTTTGTGATAAGTTACTTGCCGATTGATCAATTTCGGTGCTTAAACCGTCCGCCAGGTCTTTTGACAAAGAGTTCAGACCAGAAAGATCCAACACCTCATCAAACTCACGTATGCTGATGTTTGGCCTAACGCGTCGTATATTTTGTTCAATGCTTCCAGCGAAAAAGGTGGGTTGCAAATCTACCAGGGCTACCTGACTTCGATAATGGCCAAGATCAAGACTAGCTAAATTATTTCCGTCGACCTCTAAAACTCCGTCATTAGGTTTTAATAGCCCCTGCAAAAGCCTCAACAATGTTGATTTACCACTAGCAGACGGTCCAACAATAGCCACTTTTCCACGAGCTGGGACCGTAAGATTGACTTTTGATAAAGCATCATGCTCACCAAATTTTACACCTACATCCCTCATATCATACTTGCCAGTAATCACATGCTGACTGCCAGCTCCTGCCCGTTCTGGATTGGCATTCCAAATAGAGCCAATTTGCTCCATCGCGCCTGATATAGTACTTGTATCCGCAAAAAATGTTATCAGACCCTTAATAGGTGAGACTATTTTGCCCCCAAGCATATTGCAGGAAATAATAGCTCCCGCCGACAGGGAACCCGCAAAAACCAAGTTTATACCTGTAAACACAATAGTAATTGTCATCAAACTCGATAATGTACCATTAATGGCGCTCGTCATATTTCCTGCTGTCAAAATGTGAAAATTTCGTCGAATTGAGTTGGCTGCATTTGATCGCCACTCCTTTCTTTGAATGGGTTCCTGAGACAAAGTTTTGACACTATCTATCCCGGCAACTGTCTCCCGCAGACTTCTTATACGCTTAGAGTTAGCTTCTCCTACGCTCTTACCAAGTTCACGTTGACGCAATTTCGACATAAGATCAATTACCCCTTGAACAACAGCAAAGCAAATAACCACAATCGTCAAAATTGGACTGTATCCGAAGAGGACTGGAGTAAATACTAAAATACCCGTTGCATCATATAACGTCGTGAGAATTTGCCTAGAAACAAAAGATCTCACGCCAAGTACGGCCTGAACTTTGCCTTCCATCTCGCTTGGGCTAGATGTTTGAAATGTCTGGGCTGGCAACTCAAGCAGTTTGTCAAAAACATCGCCAGTTAGCCGAGACTCTATGGACGTACTTATATAATTAATTACATAATCACGACCATAAGTTATAATACCCCCAAAAAGAAGTGCTAATACTATACCTGCTGTCAACACGTAGAGGGTCGAAACAGCTTGATAACCAAGTACCTTATCTAATGAAATTTGGATATACACAATTGGAGCTAATCCAAGACCGTGTATAATTAAGGATACAACAAACGTCATAGCCATAATTCCCTTAAATCGGTAGAACTCAGGTAAAAACCATTTCCAGTCAAAAGTTCTATCTTTAGCAGCCTCTCCTGAGCTTTGCGAAACTATGACGATTTGGCCAGACCAATCGTTCTGAAAACTTTTTGCATCTATATTTTCTGGTTTAGCCGTGGGGTCCAAGGGGTCAATCGCAATAACCTTAATTTCGTCGGGACCTCCTGTAATATCTACACCGGCCAAAATTAAGGACCTGCCATCCCTCATCACTCCTACACAGGGGTAGATATATTTTTTTTCAACCAAATCAGCAGGTTTAAACTTACGAAGCTTCACATTTACACCTAAATCGTAAAAGTAATTCGTAAATTGTTTGGGTGTTGATAATCCACTCCGCTCCACAGCATCGGCCACGGCATCAACGTTTATTTGGACCCCAAATTGGCGAGCAATATATGTTACAGCAATCGCAGAAGATCTGAACGCTCTGGACATTATTTCTTTACCTAAAGTTTAAACAACCGCAATTAACACGATCACATATTATGACAAAACGCTTATGGCAATGCTAATAGCAAAGGGATTAATATGTGTAAAGACCCGGAGAACATGCAAGAACAATTAGAAAATCGCCTTGCCATATTGAAGCTACAGAAATTTTTGCAAATTAACACGACAAACACTCTATTTCATCATTAGCATTTTGGCTCTATGAACAGTTCTCCTAATTGTCGTATAACAACTATTTAAACGAAATTTATTTTATACTCCACTGCGGGTGGAAAAAAATATGAACCATGAAAATAAAATTGATATTTCTAATATAGAGATATTTTCAGATATTCAATCACAAGAACAAGCAAGTATCGCAGCACTCTGTCAACACAAATATTATCACT
>CAZXGI010000081.1:0-10476 GCA_964639965.1 uncultured Rhodospirillaceae bacterium | reverse complement strand
CGACTATGACCGAAATTGACGTCGACGTTTGGGATAAGGTAATGGAAATTAATGTTCGTGGTACTTGGCTCATGAGTAGGGCGGCGGCACCTTTTTTGGCCAAGAATTCGGCTAGTAAGATTGTTAACATTGCATCGGATACTGCTATGTGGGGAGCTCCAAAATTGATGGCCTATGTAGCAAGTAAGGGAGCTGTTATATCAATGACGCGTTCGATGTCACGAGAGTTAGGAGCTGACAATATCGCTGTAAATTGTATAGCTCCTGGTCTGACTTTGGTAGAGGCTACGGAGTACGTTCCTGAGGAGCGAAAAAATCAATATGTTAAAGGTCGGTCTATAGAACGAGAACAATTACCCGAGGATATCACTGGAACCGTAATGTTTCTGCTGTCTCAAGCATCAGATTTTGTTACCGGCCAATGTATTCCTGTTAATGGTGGCTTTTTAATGAATTAATGATGGAGAATTTAGAGAAGGAGAAAAGAATGCCGGTTGCATCGAATTTTCAAAGAGAAGAAATAGCTACGTATGAGAGACCTGAGGGCGCGTCGTTTGGGGAGTGGCTGGAGAGCCGGGTTGCTCGGTATGAAACTCGAGTTCTTGACTGGGATGCGTTGAAGTTCCAAGCAGATTTTGATCCTAAGTATAAACGCGCGCAAATGCGCTATATGGGAACTGGGGGGACTGGCATTGAAAGTGATGATAATGCTGTCCCCTCAGAACATTTTACCTTCTCTACAATGGTGTTGCCGGCTGGCTGTGAAGGGCCGTCGCATATTCACATTGATGTCGAGGAGGTTTTCTTTATGCTAAGAGGAAAAATTCGCCTTTTTATGGATTGTGATGGCGAGCATTATGAGACTTTCTTGGGTGAACGCGATTTAATATCGGTTCCTCCCGGCATTTATCGTGGCTTAGAAAATATTGGTCAAGAAGAAGCGGCTATGATTGTGATGTTGGGATCCACGAAACCAGTAACGCCAACCTATCCAGAGGACCATCCGGTTGCAAAATTAAAGAGGTAGTGCAGCTGCCAGCGTAGACAAATATGATTTCACGAATAAATGAAACGCTTGATAGTAAATATCCCTTACATCAATTGGATATCGAGTCAGGACACATTTCGTATCGGGAAAGTGGCCGACTAAATAAGGATGTCCTTGTTCTCCTTCACGGTATTGGCTCTGCTTCTGGTTCCTGGTTTCGGCAATTGGAGGAATTATCTCTAAATTTCCGTGTTATAGCTTGGGATGCCCCAGGATATGGGAAATCAACTGCCTTATCAAATGAATATCCGAAGGCCATAGACTATGCCCAGGTACTGGAAAAATTTTTTAAAAATTTAAATATTCAACCCTATATTATTGTGGGACATTCTCTCGGAGCGTTGATAGCCGGATCCTATGCTGCAAGTTACCCTAACAGCAGCTTGCGTTTGATTTTAGTTGATCCAGCTAATGGGCATGGTGAGCTAGGTAAACAAGAGAGATCAGAAAAATTGAGGCTTAGACTAGATAATATGGATAAGTTTGGGCCTGAAGAACTAGCTAACGAACGGGCCCCAGCTTTATTATCAAAAAATGCATCTGTTGAGGCCCTTGAGTTGGTGCGCTGGAATATGTCGAAGTTACGGTTAGAAGGGCACGCTCAAGCTGCTCATATGTTGTCGAGTGGGAATTTGGTTAAAGATGCTCAATATTTTAGTGGTCAAGTTTTGGTGCTATGTGGCAGTGAAGATATAATTACGCCGGAAGTTGGAGCAAAAAAAATTGCTGCTGCGTACAATAATTCAAGCTATCAAACTTTGCTAGGGGCAGGTCATGCATCTTACATAGAAAATCCGGCGTTGTGTAATGATCTAATATTAAGATTTGCTGAGAACCGTAATGATTGATAAGGATAGTTTATTCGATTTAAGTAAAAATTTAGTGCTTTCTAGAAGAGTGCAAAGAGCTATACAGGAAATATAGATGGATAACGAATTGGCGGGAAGAACAGTCGCAATTACTGGAGGGACATCTGGAATTGGTTTAGCCACCGCAAAGCGATTTTTAGAAAAAGGCGCTAATGTTTCGATTTGTGGACGAGATGAAGAACGTATGAATTTCGCCTTGGAAGAAATAAAAAACAAACAAAATGAAAGTCGTCTGATTGGTGTAAAATGTGACGTCTTAAATAAAAGCCAAGTAGAAGATTTTGTAAAAATGACTGTTGATCGTTTTGGTGGCGTTGATACATTAGTTAATAACGCTGGGCAGGCAAGGCTATCAGGTTTTGATGATACTAAAGATGATGAATGGAGAGAAGAGCTAGAGCTAAAATTCTTTAGTATTATTTATCCGAGCAAGAGTTTTAGACCCTATTTGGAAAAATCAGGTACTGGTGTGATTGTGTGCGTGGGTTCGTTAATTTCGCAACAACCCGAACCCAAACTCGTAGCAACATCTGCTGCTCGTGCAGGTCAACTAAATTTAATTCACTCAATGGCTATGGAATTTGCGCCTACTATCCGTATTAATTCAATTTTGATAGGAACAGTTGATTCTGGGCAGTGGAGGCGGAGGTTTGAAGCTGAAGAAGTTATAGATGAGAGTTATGAATCCTGGATGATTAAACAAGCGCAAATCAAGGGAATTCCTCTGGGTAGATTTGGTAAGCCGGAAGAAGCAGCAAATGCAATCTTCTTTCTTGGTACGCCACTTTCCTCATTCACTACAGGATCTACGATTGATATTTCTGGGGGGTATTCTAGGCATGTCGGATAAAGTAACAGTTGGAGAGGCGGTAGTTGCATTCTTAGAGGCATGCGGAGTGAATACCGTTTTTGGTGTTATTTCAATTCATAATATGCCGTTTTTAGATGCCATAGGGAAGCGTGGGAAAATTCGCTACGTACCGGCGCGTGGAGAGGCCGGTGCAGTAAATATGGCAGATGCTTATGCGCGTGTAGGCCAATGCTTGGGAGTTGTATTTACAAGCACAGGTGTCGCAGCTGGTAATGCAGCCGGATCGTTAGTTGAAACCCAGACAGCTGGTACGTCATTGCTGCACATCACGGGCCAGATAGAAACCCAGCATTTGGATAAGAATCACTCCTATATACACGAAGCACGTGATCAACTTGGCATGCTCAAATCAATTTCAAAAAAAGCGTATAGGGTAATATCGCCTGAAACTGTTATTGAGGTTTTTAAAGAGGCTATTTTCGAGGCACTTTCAGCGCCAACAGGCCCAGTTAGTGTTGAGGTGCCAATTGATATACAACATTCATTGATCAAGTGGCCTAACGAATTGATACTTCCAGAAATTCCTATATTACAACCGAATAAAGAAGAAATAGATACTCTGGCTTTGAAATTAGCTGGTGCAAAACGGCCATTACTTTGGTTGGGCGGCGGTGCCCGCCATGCCGGGCAACCAATCAAACGGCTCGTTGATATGGGTTTTTGTGTGGTCACTTCTGTCCAAGGCCGTGGTATTATACCTGAAGATCACCCTCAGACATTAGGGGCGTTCAACATGTACGATTGCGTTGAGGAGTTTTATAACAGCTGTGATGCCATGTTGGTCATTGGTTCAAGATTACGAGGAAACGAGACACTTAAATATAAATTAAAATTGCCAACTCCCCTATACCAAATTGATATTGACAGTGCAGCTAGAAATAAAAGGCCATACGTTGCCGATTTTTTTGTACAGGCAGATTCTGAAGCCGCTTTAACGGCTTTGGCTGATGCCTTAGAAGGAAAGATGAAAGTAGATCAAACGTTTGTAATCGACTTAGGAACTACTCGCGCCAAAGCTATAGAATTTATGCGGACAGGTTTGTCGCCTTATGAAAATTTACTAGACGTTATCCAATCTAAAGCTGAAAAGGGTTTTATTTGGGTGCGGGATGTAACCGTATCTAACAGCACTTGGGGTAATAGAGGTATAGTTATTTCAGGTCCCTATGACGGTGTTCATGCACTTGGTGGTGGAATAGGCCAAGGCGTTCAAATGGCCATCGGTGCGGCAATCGCAGCTCCAGATAGGAAGGTTTTTTGTCTGGTTGGTGATGGTGGGCTTCAGGTTAATATTGGAGAAATTTCCACTGCTACTCAGGAGAATTTAGGTATTATTGTCATATTGATGAATAGTCATGATTACGAAGTGATTAAGAATATTCAAAATGCAGAATATGGTGGACGACAATACTATGCGGATATTTACACGCCGGAATTTGATGGTATTGTTGAGAGTAGTGGCTGGTTTTATCAAAAAGTAAGTAATCTCGGAAATCTAGAAAGTGCTTTTGACTCTGCCCTAAAGTCTAACCGGCCTTCAATGATTGAAATTGATATGCCGTCAATTGGACCCTTTGCCAGGGCTTTTGGTGGACCTCCCGTAAGGTAGAAATTGTGAATTCAAGGAATTTCTAGGATAAAAAAATGAAAGAAAATATACTTCTTATCGGTTGTGGTGCCATCGGTCTTGAAGTGACAAAAAAGGTGTCGAACGATAACGATATCCGTATTAGCCAAATAATGGTGCGTCCTGGTAAGGAGAATAAGGCAAAAAAAGACGTTAGCACAGGTATTAAGATAATTTCATCAATTGACGACATAAAATCTATGCCCGATTTTGTGCTTGAATGTGCTAGCCACGAGGCTGTTTCCGAGTTTGGTGAATATTTCTTGGGGCAAGGTATTGATTTTGGAGTGATTTCTGTAGGAGCTCTTGCAGATACTGCGTTGTTCGACCGCCTTCAAATAGCTAGTAATAACGGTAAATCCCAACTTGTTATTTTGTCTGGTGCGGTTGGCGGTATAGATGCATTATCAGCGGCTAAATCCCAGAATCTGGAGGAAGTAGTTTATACTTCACGGAAACCACCAAAGAGCTGGCAAGGTAGTCCTGCCGAAACAAACTTTGATCTTTTGGCGATTAATGAAGCAACTACCATCTTCCAAGGTTCAGCAAGTGAAGCTGCTCGCTTATATCCAAAAAATGCTAACGTAGCTGCAACCGTAGCGTTAGCTGGCATAGGTTTTGATAAAACACAAGTTACCTTAATAGCCGACCCTGGTGTTGAGCGAAATACCCACCACATTGAAGCCTTAGGCTCATTTGGTCAACTCAACGTTGAGATTGCTGGCAATCCTCTTCTTAGTAACCCAAAGTCATCAGCTTTGACTGCCTATAGTGCTGTGCGGGCACTTAAAAATCGTGTTCGGGGCGTTTGTATTTAAAGGAGTGTTTAGTGAATTACACCGGCATAGATAAAATTATTCATGGAGTTGAAGATATTGAGCGGTGCATTAATTTCTTTGATGATTGGGGTTTAGAAAAGAAGTCAGTTGGAAAGAATTCGGCTTTATATTTGACCATGGACGGTTCGGAAGTATTGCTCTGCGATAAGAAAGATCCCTCCTTACCTGAGCCGATTGAAGAGGGGTCTACAGTACGTCATATCATCTGGGGTGTAAGGAATAAGACAGATCTCGCCAAGATTAATAAAAAGATTTCGGGTCATGACACATATAAAGAATTATATGGTTTTCCGAGTTGTGTTGACCCTAATGGTTTGAGTGTTTCGTTTCGCGTTACCCAACGTAAGATTGTTAATGCTAAAGGGTCTACCATGAATACCTGGGATAAACCTGATGCACGGTGTGATCAACGCAGCACTGTTTACGACGAAGCCAAACCAATAAAAATTGGGCATGTTGTATTCTTTGTTTCTAATCTGGCAAGGGTAGAAAAATTTTATCTAGATGTTCTCGGTTTTACGGTTTCTGATCGATATCCAGGGGCCGGTTCATTTATGAGGTGTTCTACGCCTGGTGGTCATCATAGTTTATTTATATTGGAAACACCGGATAAAAAAGTAGGACTTAATCACGTTGCTTATACAGTTAGAGATATTCATGAGGTTTTTGGCGGCGGTATTAAAATTGATCGTTGTGGTTGGAAAACTCAGATTGGTCCTGGACGGCACCCGATTTCATCAGCTTATTTTTGGTACGTTGAGAATCCTGCTGGTGGTTTGGCAGAATATTTTACAGACGAAGATTATTGTACTGATAAATGGGAGGCTCGTAATTTTAAGCGGTCGAATGAAATGTTTACTGAATGGGCGATTGACGGAGGAATAGATTTCAGAACTCGGCGGCAACATCTGCCGGAGTGAAATAATTCAAATGAAAAATGAAATTGATAGCTTTATATTTCATTGCAGATTAAAGTTTTTGTAGGGATATGGTTTGTTCAAATTTCTTATTAATTCCTGAGCTAGCCACGAACCATATTTATTATTTTCCTTTGATTAAAGAAGTATTGTTACTTGTTAAGAATGTACTATACAACAAACGTAACTCACAGTAATTTCTATTAAGGAGGAAGTTAGACATGCCAGGTTTTAATATTGAATATATGACTAGAGATGGAGAAAAATTTGGGGGTTATTTAACTAAGCCCGCCGGCGATGGTCCTTTTCCCGGTATTCTCCTCATTACTGCTATATTTGGGATAGATGATGATATGATTGCGCTAGCGGATGCTTGGGCTAATGATGGATTTGTGGTTTCCGTGCCAGATATATTTTGGAGGCAAGTTTCTGGCCCGACAGCGGATATGGAAGTTGCTAAGGGCCGGATGCAGGATTTTGATCCCGACCAAGGAATGGATGATATCGAAGATTTGTTAGGAGATTTACGCAATCGTCTGGAATGTAATGGTAAAGTAGGGATTTTAGGATTTTGTTTTGGTGGGAGATATGTCCATTTGAGTGCGGCAAGGCTCAGCGTCGATGCAGGGGCTTCTTTCCACGGAACCGCAATCGGGCAGCATTTAGATGAAACCGATAATATTACTTGCCCCATGAGCCATCATTTTGGTGGAAATGATCCTGCTGTTCCAATGGATGAGGTTAATGCTATTAAAGAGGCTTATGCTAATACTCCCAATACAGATATCGACGTTTACCCAGGTATTGGACATAATTTTGCGATGCCGACTAAATCAGGGTATGACGAAAACGCGGCGATGAAATCGCGTGCTGCCGCACTAAAAATTTTCCAGTCTATGTAGATGACATAGGTCTATTTAAGTTGGATATAACCAAAGGAGTATTCAAATCAAATTATTAGTCAACGCTCTTCGGCTCATACCTTGGATGGGGATCTCTCTCTTGATCAATATTAATAAAAAGTTTGGTTAATTCAAATATAGAAAACAATAAAGCTCCTAGTGAAAATGTGGACTCAAACTTAGCTATTAGATTATTTGGGTGTGATATTTTTATCCATTATGATGGAGCACCTTGATACGTCTTTTAGGCATTGGTAATTGAAATTGGTATAACTGATTCCGCTTTCTCAATTTGAGATAACTTTAGCTTATTGTTTACAGTAAAAAAAAGAGGACGAACTTTGTTCGTCCTCCCATAGATCATAGATCCTTTTTTATGAACATTTTTTTGATGGATGACTATCAATCATACGAACATCGCTATTTACAATTTCCATAACATATGTTGGCAATTGAGCATCTCCAAACTTGTTAAAGCAAACGTTGCCAGTAACACCACTGAATTTAAACGTTTTCAATGTATCACGGATAGCTGTTCGTTCTGCTTTTAATTTACTCGCCTTTCCGGTCACGCCAGCTTTTTCCATTACCTGTTTTAAGAGATAAACGATATCGTAAGCTGAGGCATCGACATGGTGAGGATTTGCTTTTACTATCCCTCTCTTTTTGTTCATAGCGTTAAATTTTGCTGTGAAACTTTTTGACCGAGCGTCTCTGTCTTTCCAGAACCACGAAGCGTAAAGTGTGCCATCACCTTCTTTCCCTAACTTTCCAGCAAGATCCGGGTCTGCCGAAATTCCTGAGCCAATTATTCGTCCTTTATATCCTTGACGACGTAATTCCTTTACGGCCTTAACTGTTGCTTCAACAATTCCAGCAACGCCAACATTTTCAGGAGGATTCTGCATAATTTTTGAAATTTGAGGGGCAATGTCAAAAGCTGCTGTTGGAAAACTCACAGGGTCACCAATGATCTTTATTTTCTGGATTCCGAAAATCTTAGGCATAATTACGGTTCCGACGATTTTGGAAATGAATTCATCACTGACATAAACGATTCTTGCGGTTTTATGTTTTAGATTCTTGCGCTTCATGCTTGATACTAATCTCATAAATTGCGGCCATTCACCAAGAGTTAAACGGTAAGCGTACGAAAATTTATCCGCTAGTTTTGGGCCGGACGAAGCATTGGGGATTTGTACTATACCAAGGCGTTCACCAGCAGGGAACGCTACACGAGCTTCTCCCGACGAGAACGGTCCGATAACAGCCAATGCTTTGTCATCTTGTGCAAAACGCTTAACAGCTACTCTAGCTTGCTTCGGATCACCTCCAGTGTCGTATTTTACGAGCTTTATTTTCATCCCATTTATGCCACCAGATGCATTAATCTCTTGAACGGCAATATCAATTGCTGTTTCGGAGGTGCGTGCCGTAGTTGAATATGGCCCTGTTTTTGCCATAGAAGCACCAAGTACGATTTGACCTGCATTAGCTTGGAAAGCTAGAGTTGTCAGCATCACACTGGCTGCTAAAGTTGAAAAAAACAATTTCATTATGGTTACTCCCTTTCTAATTAGTTTGATAATGGGTTAATAATTCTCCATTGAGTGTAAGATG
This sequence comes from uncultured Rhodospirillaceae bacterium, assembly GCA_964639965.1. Lineage (GTDB taxonomy): Bacteria > Pseudomonadota > Alphaproteobacteria > Rhodospirillales > UBA2165 > TMED23. Next base: position 1,783 of record CAZXGI010000081.1, on the reverse strand, counting down.
AACTAAAATTAGTGGTTTATCCACCCCCCAAATAGGCTTCTGCCAATTTTTCATCAGCTAGCAATTCTTCTGGTTTTCCAGAGGCTACAATGCTCCCTAGCTCTAGAACATAACCTCGGTCAGCGTACTGTAGTGCCATATGGGTGTTTTGTTCAACAAGTAGGATACTAAGACCTTCGCTATTTATCAGTTTAATCAATTCAAAAAGTTGTTTTACTAAAATTGGGCTTAACCCTAATGACGGTTCATCAAGCATCATGATTGTTGGTTTTGCCAATAGGGCACGGCCAATAGCTAGCATTTGCTGTTCCCCTCCTGATAGAACAGATGCAGACATGTTCCTTCGTTCTTGAAGATTTGGGAAGCGTCCGAAAATTATCTCTATTTCATCACTTATATCCTTGTCATTCCGCGTATAAGCTCCCATTAGCAAATTCTCTTCTACAGTCATACTAATAAATATCTGGCGTCCTTCTGGGACCATGACGAGCCCGCTTTTGACTCGCTTTGGCGCACTCCAACGGTCAATATCTTGGTCATTAAACTTGATGTTACCGTCTGATAGACGGACTGTTCCTTGGATCGCTTTGAGGAGAGAACTTTTGCCTGCTCCATTGGCTCCCAACACTGTTACAATCTCGCCTTTTGAGATATTTAACGAAGCATTTTTGACAGCATGGTTGCGGCCGTACCGCACATTTATACTATTTAAATCCAAGAGCATTATGTTTCATCTCCCCCTAAATAGGCTTCTAGTACCTGCGAGTCTTTAGCTACTTCATTAGGGGTTCCTTCAAAAATTTTCCTGCCAAAATTAAGTACGATAACATTTTGACAAAGATTCCTAACAAAATTCATATCATGTTCTACAACTAGAAGAGTTGTTCCCGAGTTTGATACTTTTTCTAATAATTTTTGAAGTTCTTTAGTTTCGACTGCATTTAGCCCCGCGGCGGGTTCGTCCAGCAAAAGCAATTTTGGGTTAGACATCAATGCTCGAACAACTTCGATACGTTTTTGAATGCCATATGGCAGTTCTGAAACGACTTGCCCTGGGAATGTTTCCAATCCAGCATCGACTAGAGCTTTTTCAGCTTTTTTTGCCCATGGGTTCTTTGAAAAAAAGCCTAATGGAGAAAACATTTCTGTAAAAGTATCAGCAAGGTGATGTTGCCCAAGCATTACGTTTTCTACCGTACTTAAATGTGGCATTAATCTAATATTTTGGAAACTGCGTGACATTCCTAAATCAACACGTTTTCGGGCGGGGACGGAAGTTATATCAATATTATCCAAGGTAATTGTTCCGTTATCGACCTCATATATGCCACTTAATAAATTGAAAATGGTAGTTTTTCCCGCACCATTTGGCCCGATTAGTGCTGAACGACTGCCAATCTCAATATTAAATGAAACATCATCTATTACCTTAAGACCGCCGAAGCTTTTATCGACTGAAGAAAATTCAAGTACGTCGGACATTGGTCTCATCCTAATCCCGGCTTTTGGTTAGCTGGAGTTTTTCTGAATAAAAGCTCTAAAAACGTTCTTGTCATGATACCTTCCGGCCTTAGAACCATCATTCCGACTATTATTACACCGAAAGCAGCAAATCGAAGTTCAGTTAAAAGTTCAATTCCCGTTGTTTCACCAACTGTTCTCAATAATTCTGGCACAAATGTAAAAAACGTAGCGCCTACCAAAGGCCCCCAAGGTGTTTGGGTTCCACCGATTAGAACATACAACAGCACATAAATACTGAATAAAATACCCCAATTTTGTA
>CAZXGI010000080.1:0-10484 GCA_964639965.1 uncultured Rhodospirillaceae bacterium | reverse complement strand
GAAAAAGTGCTGAAGATTTTCCAATAGCATTGGGGGGTTACCTTAAATCGGATCCCAAGTTGACTTCAAAAATTAAGGTTCGATATTCATCTCTAGGAAAGGGTATAAAAGTAGGAATTAGTTGGAGAAGCGGTAATCCAATAGTTGGTCATGAACGGTCTATCCCCATAGAATTTTGGAATGAGATCCTCGCTCTAAAGGGTTGCCATTTTATTAACCTGCAATATGGGGATTTCGAGGAGGACCTAAAAAAAGTTTTTAAGATGACCGGCGTTTCTATTTTTCAAGATAAATTGATTGATCCAATGGTTAATGCTGAAGATTGGTTTTCTCAAATTGATGCAGTAGATCATGTAATCTCTGTTGATAATTCAACCATACAGGTTTCCGGATCATTAGGAGTGCCAACATGGACGCTTTTATCTAGTGCGCCAGAGTGGCGATTTGGATTAAATCGTTCGGATCATTTATGGCATCCATCGGTTCGTGTTTTCCGACAGCGTAAAAAAGGAGAATGGGAACCCCTGATGAAGGAGGTCAAGACGGCTTTTGAGGCTTTTATCAAAAGTTGATTTATTCCCTATTTTGCTTCGGAGTTAAGGTTTTAGTTGTTATATCATGGTTATCTTTAATCCTGTTTTCCATAACATTTTCGACATGTGCCCCTAAGTCTGGATAAATTTTTATTAGTTCTTTAAAATTTTCTTTTCTCAATTCTAGTAATTGACATTCTGTTTGAGATGTTACGTCAGCCATGCGAATGGAATCTTTCAAGATGCCTGCCTCACCAAAAAAATCTCCGGGCCGAAGTCTAACCGGATTATTTTCAACATTAACTTCAACTTCGCCTGAAATAATAAAAAACATAGTATCTGCGTCATCTCCCCGCTTAACAATTTTGTGGTCTGGCGGCACAAGAAGAGGTGACAACATTCCCGCTATATTGGCAATCTGACTGGCGTCCAAATTGGAGAACAGAGGAACTTTTGCAATTAATCGCCACGTTACTATAAATTCATGTTTCTTTATTTCATTTGAAAATCCTGTTGCAACCACGCCAATCGGTAATGCCGCCAAACCTATTGCTAAAATCATTGCCATGCCTGCAAATAATTTTCCACCATTCGTAACCGGTGTCACGTCGCCGTAACCAACAGTTGTGAGTGTGGCGAGACCCCACCACATAGATTCAGGTATACTTGCAAATTTTTGGGGCTGAGCTTCATGCTCAAATAGGTAGATGATTGAGGATGTAAAAAGAAGGGCAACCAGCATTATAAAAAATGCAGCTGATAGAGCTCGGCGTTGTTTGGTTATAACGGCCCAGACAACAGAAAGAGCAGGCGAATACCGTGTTAATTTGAGTAATCGCAGCATTCTTAAAATTCTAAGTATTCGTAAATCGATAGCGAAGAATGCGGTAAGATAGAATGGCAGAAAGGCAAGTAAGTCAATGACGGCCATTGGTGACAGTGTGTATTTAAATCGTCCCATAATAGGATGAGAATACTCGTTATCTTTATCTTCTACGCAGGACCATACCCTCAGAATATATTCAATTGTGAAAACGGCGACCGAAAACAATTCAAAATAATAAAAGAGTTTTGAATACTGGGCGTTTATAGATTCTACTGTTTCTAATATGATTGCTAGTATATTAAGCAGGATCAGGGCAATCATAAATCGATCGAAAATAAGACCAAATCGGTCACTAGGAATCGAAATACTTAAAAATTCATGTGTACGTTGTCTAAACAAACAATAAGCTTTCAAATCTTTCTAGATGGATCTCTGCGCTCGCTTTTATGACCTAAATGTTAGGTTTCGTCCACACCTGAACATAAATAGTCAATTTTTGCCTGACACTTGGCTCAGACAGAAGGATGGCTATTCATTATTATATTTAGCCCCGCATTTTTCGCAATAACGGCTGCATGATTACTCTACAATTTAAGTTGTATCCAAATTGTGGGAATTTTGCTGGGTTTTGATAATCTGATGGTCTTCTTCGTGAATTCAATGTTATGTTTAGGGTCGCCAAATATGTTGACCATTTGGTGAACAACGGTTACGAGATCAAGAATTATACATACCGGTCCGTCTCGGATATTATGTCCATTGCACTATTAATTCACAGGTACTACCCGGCAGTTGCGTTCATGAATAATTGGTATAACCTTATGATTAGTTCGATTTGGTTTAGGGTTGGCCACTAACTATTGCAACTACTTTTGTGTTGTTGAGGATAGTGGAAATATAAGTATCGGCCTAATCAATACTTGGAGTTTTAACATTAGCGCCCTTGCCAACTAGGGTCTCGTTTTTCAAGGAATGCGTCAATGCCTTCTTGTGCGTCATACTCTTGCATATTTTTAGCCATGATTTCTGATGTAAAGGTATAGGCTTCTTCGAGGCCCATATCGATCTGCTTATAAAAAGCAGTCTTTCCCATTGAGATTGTCATGTTGGAGTGTCTAGCAATCTTTTCTGCGTAAACCATGACGGTTTTATCTAATTCTTCGGATGCTACTACTTTATTAATCAGACCAAACCGAAATGCGTCTTCGGCGTTAAAAGTTTCACCCATTAACAACATTTCCATTGTGTGTTTTGTGCTTGCTACTCTGGCAACTGCAACGGCAGGAGATGAGCAAAATAACCCGATTGAAGAGCCTGGTAAGGCAAATCTTGCTGTTTCTGATGCAATCGCTAGATCACAATTACACATAAGCTGGCAACCTGCGGCCAGCGCAGAACCATGGACTTTTGCAATGATTGGCTGGGGTTGATTTTTCATTGACAGCATTAAATTGCTGCATTGTTTGAATAAAGTGTGAATAGACCCAAAGCTCGAATCATTTCGTATTTCTTTTAGATCATGACCTGAACTAAATATTGATCCGTTACCTGCCAGAATTATTACCCTTATAGACTTGTCTTGAGCGATATCATCAAGATTTTGTTGAAGTTCTCCGATAAGTTCGCTTGAAAGGGCATTTCGGTTTCTTGGCCGATTGAGTGTGAGTGTGCAAACACTATTTTTTGCGTCACGTAAAAGTATTGGTTCTTTAGTATCGCAAAGCATTAATTTCTCCCTCAAGATTACTTTGTCATAACTTCATGTAGATTGCCGAGTTTTTGCCTGAATTACCATTAGAAAATGTGGGAATAAGGAACTTTAAATGACAATTATTGGCTCAATTATGCACACATAAGTATGAAAATTACTGCGGTAAATAATTACCGCATACATAAATCATTGTAATAATTGCGCAAAACATGAAAAATAGCATTGACTGGCTGTAAATTATTAGCATACTGCCGCAAAACTTGGATAGTTTTATTTTGAGATTGGGGCCTAAATGACTACTTATTCGCAAAAACCTCGAGAGGTAGAACGCAATTGGTATTTAATTGATGCCGATGGTTTGGTTCTGGGCCGTTTGGCAAGTATTGTCGCTATGCGTTTAAGAGGAAAACACAAAACAACGTTTACTCCGCATGTTGATTGTGGGGATAACATAATTATTATCAATGCCGCTAAAGTAGGCCTTACAGGAAATAAACGTACTGACAAAACCTATTATTGGCATACTGGATACCCTGGTGGAATAAAAAGTCGTTCAGCAGAAAAAATTTTAGACGGGAATCATCCGGAACGTATCATGATTAAAGCAGTTGAACGCATGATTACTCGTAATCGTTTAGGCCGTCAGCAAATGAAAAAGTTACATGTTTATGCTGGCCCTGAACATCCGCATCAAGCACAAAATCCTGAATTATTAGATGTCGCTGGCATGAGTTCAAAAAATTTAGTAAACCGCGCCTCTAGCGCCAACGAAAGTGCTTAATTATGGCTGAAGAAAAGAAAACGTTAGAAGATTTAGGTGCAGCGGTTGCTATTGAGGCAACGGAAGGTCAATCTAACGAAAATATGGAGAATGAAGAAAATATTGGATCGTCCGAAGAACCTTCCAAATCAATTCCTGAAGAAAATCTGGTTGCGATTACAGAATCTCGAATTGATGATTTAGGGCGAGCTTATGCAACAGGCAAACGTAAGGATGCAATTGCACGTGTTTGGATTAAGCCCGGTAACGGCAAGGTGGACGTTAACGGGCGGTCTTTAGAAACTTATTTTGCGCGCCCCGTTTTACGTATGATGATTAATCAGCCTTTTAGTATTGCGGCCCGGGTTGACCAGTATGATGTTACTTGTACCGTTAAAGGAGGAGGGTTGTCCGGGCAGGCAGGAGCAGTTAGACATGGGATATCAAAAGCTTTGGTTTTTTACGAGCCAGCCCTTCGATCGCCATTGAAGAAAGCAGGTTTTTTAACGCGCGATAGTCGTGTTGTTGAACGAAAAAAATATGGCCGCAAAAAAGCTCGTCGTAGTTATCAGTTTTCCAAGCGGTGAAGAAATTTATTCGAACACTTTAAATGAAAGTAAAGGGCTACAATTTTTGCTACCCTTTGTTTTAGAAGAACCTCTTGGTTTGTGTAGTTCGTAGTTTGCCTGCTAGATGGTGTCAATTACTCTTCGAAAACATTTAAATTATTTCATTTGGGGGTTCTGTTTTTAATTTATCAGCAGATAGTTCTGAGGCTTAAGTTATTTTGCGATCAAGAATTTTCATGCTAGTTTTCTGACAGACCCACAATAATTGATCGTTGTTTTGTAAAGAAATTTCCAATTTTTTTCTTGGTAGTATTCGAGTACAAATGTATTAGCGTATAAAGTAAAATTTTTAAATCGTGTTTTGATTAATTTCGGAGTTGGCATGATTTTATATAACGAACGTAAAGTGTTTTTGGTGGCCGTTGACGTATAAAACGTAACATTCCATCGGAGTTCTATAGTAATGGTATATAAGTTCCAATCTGAACAGGTACCTGTCAGAGGTGATTTATCTAGTGCTTTAGATCGAGCTTACCGACAGATAGGTCAAGCTGGATCTTGGTTAAATGGGAAGCAACGTCGAGCCATATTTGCTGAGACGCGCTATTCGTGGGATTGTAGCTTATGTCAATCGCGAAAGTTCGAACCCTCTCCGTATTCAATATTGGGTAATCATCAAACTCGAGGAAATTTACCAGCTGCATGGTTAGATGTAATACACCGAGTTGTCACTGATCCTGGTCGTCTCAGTGAACGTTGGTTTCAGGAGGCGCTATCCGGCGACTTGCTAGAGGATGAATTTGTCGAAATTATTAGCATTTGCGTGCAAGCATTAGCTATTGATATTTTTACTAATGCTGTTGGGATGGAACTTCCACCGCTTCCAATGGTTGAGGAGGGTCATCCATCGCGTTCGAGAGCTCCTGAGGCTAAATCGGGACCTGGCTGGGTAGCTACTATTGCTCCAGAGGATGCTGGGCCCGACTTTTCGAATTTTTATGCTAATGATAGCCATTTTTATATTCGGCGTTCGCTGACTTTAGTTAAAGAAGAGACCAAGCGTTTATGGGATTTATTGAACCACCTGTATTTGGAAGATCCTCGCTTGTTTGAATTAGAAGGCCTCGATCGAGGAATTTCGAGAGCTCAAATGGAATATTTGGCTGCTCGTGTATCCTTTTTGCTTGGGTGTTATTATTGAACTACTTCGCATGCTATGCGGCTCCGGGTGAGCGGCCAACAAACGGGGCATGAGTATAATTTACAGGATGTTATGGATGGTGATTTTGGTAAAAGTGGTTTGCCGAAAGGCGACATTCTTAATGCTTTTGTTGAGGCCATCATTGAGCGGGACCTTTCCAAGATCAGTGTTGCGCGATCTGCCATAATCAGTTCTATGGGGATCAAAGCTTTGGTTGATTCGGCAGCGACCGTAGCAGCGTTTAATGCGTATCCACGTATGGCGGATGCGACCGGTATACCTCTCGAGGATAACAAGAAAGAAATGACATCAGAAATGCGGAAAGAATTCGGCATGGAAAGGCTTAGGTTTGAAGAATAAACTAGAAATTCCTAGTTATTCAATTACATTGAGAATTATTTTTTTCTAATTATTTTTGTAAGCATGAATTCAAGACGAGGGGTGATTTGTTTATACTTTGCCAATAAGCGGTTTATTCCGGCATGTTCTAGATAAATGATTTTGATTTTACAACTACCAAAAATCCACCTGGATGTTTTTGCATATGCTCAATTTCAAACCTTTTGCAAATTTTCATTAACCACCAACTCGGTGGTTTTTGGATAAGGTGCGCATTTCGGCCATCTGCTAGTATTTTTTGAGCCGGACCAGTAGCAACTGTAAAAAAGCCTACTTTAGCTGTTATACTTTCCAGGTCGTCTAATACATTTTCTAAAAATTCTTCCTCAATATGTTCTAAAACATCAATGCAACAAACAAGATCCCCAGATTTTGGAGGACCATATTCAGGAAATACTGGATCGTAGGCATAGTATTCGAAGTTTTCTAAACCTAGTTTTTTTAGTGCGAAAAAAAGATTTTTCTTGCCTGCGCCATAATCGGATATTGACTTGAATTTTGCCGCTTGAAAAAATTCTTTAATTTCTGAAGCTATACCAATCGAAGCTACTCCATAATTAGGATTTTTATGAAGTTCCATTTGCAGATTAAGATATTTGGTCGAAATTTTTTTCATAAAAAAAAGAAATTTCCAGTGTTGATCAGTTTGGCTGCCATTTAATTTTAAATCAGTGAGATATGAATTTATAATAGGTGATTCTTTTATAACATTTTCCACCCCCATCATTTTTCAAACAAACATTAAACCTACTAACTTACACGCACAAGATCCAAAGGAGTGCATAGGGGCAGGGGGGGGTAAGGTATAAGTTTTACTCATAGCCACCTTCAATTTTATTTTTTTAGAATTATTAGTTACACTATTTGTTATGAAACATTAGAGGGCCCTGGTCTAGTGGAAGGTTCTATAAATGTGTGAGGAGTGATAAGAAATAACGATTATGGTTTTTGATTAGAATAATGAGTTGTTTTTAGAGTTGTTCTCACACCCACTTGAAGCAATTTATGTCTTTTGTTGAGGGAATGAAAACAAAATATAGGAAACTGTATTGCGGTCATGAAAATCACTTGGTTCGCTACTGGTATAGAATCTTCTAGCGCTGACAGGCTTGAATCCTCTCGGGCTAGCACACGTTTTCAGTGTCTAATACCAGCAAAAATGTTAGATGAAATGGGCCATGACATAAATATCATTCAATCCGATAAAATATCGGAACCGGCCGAACTCACCGATGAAGATTATGGTGAAGTGGTAATATTCATTAAGTCCTTTGTTCAGATCGATGAGATTTTTGCTCAACGTGCACGCCAACTCAATCGCACGGTGATATATAGCTTTTGCGATTTCGATTTCGAAAAGCCTGATTTGAGGAAGCACCGGAAAACAATGGCGGAATTGGGGCATCACTGTGTTTGTGTTTCCAAGGCTCTATCAGAGGCTGTCTCTGCTTCATTAAAAATCGAGACACCCACGGTCATAACAGATCCTTATGAAGGCCCGAACGGCACTCCAAAGTTCGCACCGTCAAATGACAGGCTAAAACTGGTTTGGTTTGGTCATGTTGGCAATATTCAAGATTTATTTGACCAAATTGATCCCTTGGCTGATTTTGGTAAAAAAGTTCCTGTATCACTTACTGTAGTAACACAATCCATTAACGGTATAGAAAGTGCTTTTGCTAGTGCAAATAAAAAATTTCAAGGTCGTCTCACAATGCAATTAATCCCGTGGTCACTGGAAAACACATGGGAAAGCCTTACAAAAAGTGATGCAGTTATCATTCCAATCGCTGACAACCAAAAGAAAAAAGCGAAAAGTCCTAATCGTGTTGTTGAATCACTAAATAATGGGCGTTTTGTAGTTGCCCATCCCGTAGAATCCTATTTGGATTATGGCGAGTATATTCGAATCGATACAGATCTTATCGCAGGATTGAGTTGGATGTTGGAAAACCGTTTAGATATTGAACAACTGATCTACAAAGGACAGGCCTACGTTAGACAACACAATTCGCCACAGGCAGTTGCAGAAAATTGGTTAAAGTTAATTGAATCAATTTAAAATTCACAAATTTAGCTCAAAATTTTTTGTAAAATTCTAGCAATCCTTTTAATCGAAATAACTTTTTATCCGCCGGGTTAGTGTATTTGAATACAAGTGAATGGACAGGGAATAACATTGACTGTTAGTGGTCCCACTACATACAATACTTGCAACATACACAGTTTTTGACGTGTCACCAAAAGTTTCAGGTTTGAATTAAGACGATTAAAGGGATAATCACGTGAAAATTTTTGTTTCCGGTGTTGCCGGTTTTCTTGGTTCCCATCTTGCAGATATTTTCTTGGAGGATAGCCACTACGTCATTGGCTGCGACAATTTGATTGGGGGGAATCTCCACAATGTAAACCCTGCGGTGGAATTCCATCAAGTCGATTGTAACAATTTTGATGCTATGCGCCGGCTTACACGACGGTGCGATATTGTCTACCATTGTGCTGCTACAGCATATGAAGGCCTATCAGTTTTCTCACCACATTTAATAACAAAAAATATCGTTACAGCTTCGACAGCCGTTTTTAGCGCCGCCATACAAAACAAAGTAGATCGAATTATATTTTGCTCTTCAATGGCACGATACGGTAAAAACACTGTTCCATTTGCCGAGACTTATGAGCCTAAACCTCAAGATCCCTATGGTATTGGTAAAGTGTGTGCAGAAAATATACTCAAAAACTTGTGTGATATTCATGGTGCCGATTATGTTATTGCGGTACCACACAACATCATTGGCCCACGTCAAAAATTTGACGACCCTTATCGAAATGTCGCGGCAATCATGATTAACCTTATGTTGCTTGGCCGACAGCCCATTATCTACGGTGATGGGAAACAGAAACGCTGTTTTTCTTTCATCGATGACAATATTTTTTGTCTTAAGGAAATGGCTTTTCGACCAGATATTTGTGGCCAAGTGTTTAACATTGGGCCTGATGAAGAATTTATTGAGATAATTGAATTAGCTGAATTAATTGCCAGTCTTTTGAACTTCAAACTTAAGCCTATCTTTATGCCAGACCGACCGCAGGAGGTCAGGTTAGCTAATTGCTCCTCAAATAAAGCCCGCAAATTATTAGGTTACCAAACCAAAATATCGCTGCGTGAGGGGCTCCAGTCTATGATTGATTATGTAAGAAGCCAGGGACCTTCTGAATTTATGTACCATCTTGATCTAGAAATTATTAATGAAAGCACACCCAGAACTTGGAAAGAACGCCTGTTCTAATTCCAAATAGAAAATATAATATCCTATCCTAAGTTTAATCGAACGATTTTACATTACCACTTTAACCTTTGCGCAAATTCGTAATAGACGTATATGATCAACTAGACATTTTTATTAAATACTAAACCTTATTGTGGCGTTGAATTATTCAACAGGTGCCAAATGAATTTTGCTAAATCGTCCATTCTGTAATAAAATTAATAGAGTTGCCATGCCCAAGCCTAATGCAAAAATAAACGCTCAAAACAAGGGTATCATTCCCGGCCAACCAATTGAAGCATTATCAGGTGAGATTGGTGATTTCCAATTTGCATTTGGGAAGGGTAAAGCCAACCGAACCTCAATTATTAAGCATCTGATAAAAAAAAATAAATATCGTAGTTACCTTGAAATTGGTGTCAGAGACGGGTCTAATTTTGACCAAATCCAAATTGAGGTAAAAGCGGGTGTCGATCCGTCACCATCAACCAATGTTAATTTCAAGATGACTTCAGATGAATTTTTTTCAATAATCGATCATACTTTCTTGTTCGATCTGATATTCATTGACGGTTTGCATCTCTTTAAACAAGTTAATAGAGATTTCAATAACTCGCTTAACCATTTGAACCCAAATGGGACAATCGTGATGCATGATTGTAACCCCCCCACAGCCTTTCATCAACGGGTTGCATACGAAGTTGATGGTAAATTTCCAACATGGAATGGAACTGTCTGGAAAGCCTGGGTAAAGGCACGGTGCGATCGATCCGACCTCTCAATGGCCGTCGTAAACACAGATTGGGGTGTAGGAGTTGTTCAACGAGGTAAGCAGAAATTATATCACTCCAACATTCAAAAAATTGATTATGAAAAATTAAGCTCGGACCGGCAGGCAATACTTAACCTCATCAGCGTCGAAGAATTCATCGAACGGTATTAATCTCAAAAACAAAAATTGTGGAGCCAATTAGAAAAACCTTCGTCAATTGACGTTGGATTATTAAATAATTTCTGTCGCATTTATATATAGAAAGGGGATAGATGTTAGCCCCTGTGGAACTCAAGATGCTAACTCCTTTTGGTTATTTTTATGGCCGAACTTCCATTTCATGTTTCAACTTTAATCATGATTTTTGGTCGAATTTCATTAATTGGAATTTCAATTTTCTGTTTGTGAACGATACCAGTCTAATATTTCAGCCCCCGTCATAAAGAT
>CAZXGI010000079.1:0-10532 GCA_964639965.1 uncultured Rhodospirillaceae bacterium | reverse complement strand
AGCTAAAGCTATCAATGGACAATGCTCAGCAATAACGGAAGAATTTTCTATATCAACATGTCGAGTTAAAGCTCCAATTCTAATATGGTTACCTTCCAATCTAACTCCCGACAGTTCGTCAAGTCCATTTATGTCGATTAGTAAATCTGGGGCAGACAAACGCATATTGAGTGTGGGCACTAAGCTCTGCCCACCAGCCAAGATTTGAGCATCTCCACTATGCTTAGAAAGCAAGCCTAAGGCGTCTTCCAAGGTCGCAGGTTTGATATAACTAAAAGCCGCTGGTTTCAAATTGCCCCGCCAATTTTCTCTTTTTTAATACTCGTACAAAAAAATAAATTGTACTGACTAACTCCACACAGATGATTTTAGATCCCATTCTAAATCTGTCAATGTTTAGCCTTTTTATATTCAAACAATTGATCTTAAGATTTGTGAAAGTGGTTATGTGCCGTAATAAATTAGTTTTATTATTTCTCCTTCAAACGGGGCATGAGTTCAACAAAATTGCACGGTTTGAATCGATAATCTAATTGATGCACCAGAATATCGTCCCAAGCATCTTTGCAAGCACTTGGCGAACCGGGTAGGGCAAAAAGATAGGTGCCACCAGCAACTCCTGCCATGGCGCGAGATTGTATCGTCGAGGTCCCAATTTTTTCAAAACTCAACATTCTAAACAATTCACCAAACCCAGTTATTTCTTTTTCACAGACAGCTTGGAAAACTTCGGGAGTGATATCTCTGCCTGTGACCCCGGTACCACCAGTAGAAAGTATAACATCAACGTCATCTTTAGATATCCAATCTTGTAAGCGCTTTACTAGAATGTTTTTTTCATCTTTAACTATACTGCGGTCAATAACAATGTGACCGGCCCCTTCAATACGATCCACCAAAATATTACCTGATTTATCATCTTTTAAAGTACGTGTATCTGATACAGTCAAAACAGCAATATTAACGGGTAAGAATTTTCGCTCAGTATTAATTCGATTCATAATCTTGGACTCGCTTTTTTCTATCTTCGGCTAATTCAACCCCAACTCCTGATGAAGACTGGTAGCTTGGCCATTGGCCTTTTACAACAAGTTCCAGTGAACGATTAACATTACTAAATCGATCCTGATAAATCCAATAATTGGTTATAACTCGCTCTATAAATATACGTGTCTCTTTTGATGGAATACTCTCAATGAACAATAAAGGATCATTATTGTACTTAACTGTATTATTCCACTTATTAAGATTGCCAGGCCCACCATTCCAAGCGGCCAACATTCTAAACAAATCACCTTTAACAGCCTTATCTTTCATTAGAATATCTATATATTTTTGCCCAAGTAAAAGATTGGTCTCTGGATCAAATAAAATATCTCTATTCTTCTTTGAGCCTCTTAGCCTTCTATCACGTGCCAAGAAACTAGCAGTCCTCGGCATAATTTGTAGCAGACCCCTGGCCCCTCGGCGACTTTTTGCCTTGGGGTTAAAACGGGATTCCTGACGAATTAGTGCTAAAATAAGGGATCGATGGTTAGTGCCACCATTTTTAGTTGGAAACGAGGGAGATGGATAAGCTGTACTATCAAACAAACTAGATCCAGAAGCCACCAGCATACCGCCGATCCGGATCGCCAACGCCGGCATGTTAGCACGATCAACCACCGCCATCATTGCTTGCGCTAACTCAGGTTTTGCCATCTTAAATAATAACTTTAATTCGCTCTCTGCACGTTGATCTTGGCCAATTTGCAATAATGATATGGCTCGTTTCCCTCCAGGTGCTGCCGCAAGCTCAACCAAAGCCTCTTTCTCAAGCGGCGGCGGCGTCCAATTATATTTGAACTCAAGTCCTAATAAACGACGGGCTAGGATTCCATAAAACGTTTTAGGATAAGCGGAGGCTATCCGAAGATATTCATTATAAAGTTGCGGTTTTCTTGTCTTAATACTGGCACGGGCCGCCCAAAACGCCCCAGCAGTCAATAGCCAAGGAGAAGAATAAATTGATCTAGCAACAGCCGCAAAATGCTTACGTGAAGTATCAAATTTCTCCATACGCCATGTTGACAAAGCTGCCACCCAATGAGCCTCAGGGAGATATTTCCCAGAATTTCTCAGCGCTTGCTTAGACCAATCATAAGCCCATTGGTCTCGCCCATCAGCATAATAACCGGCGCCAAGTCTTGCTTTTAAGCGATCTAATTCGACAGGGTGAAAAAGTTTTTTTGCACGCTGGCTTCGAACTAGATTCTTATAAGATTTAGTCCATCCTTTGCGCAAATAATAATGCATCTGTCTCGACAATTGACGTCGCTCGAGCCGACTAGCCCTGTTTAAGAGTTTCTTAGGTCTATAAATAGCATACCCTAAATTGTGTTTTTCAGTATAGGATTTAGATTTTTTTGGGATAGAAGGGGCTTTTGGATATCGCCAATTTTTAGGTTTACGCTTAAGAGCTAGTTTGTATATACGACCGGCATAGGGGTGATCCACGTAATCATCAAGCCAAGCCTTAAGCTCCTTATAGCGCGAGCGATATTTCGTAGGATGCAAATATCGTTGCGCAAGCACATGACCCATTAAATGTTTATCTTCCAAAGTTTTTATAATCTTATCAGATGCTCGCCAGTCTCCGTTTTTCTGCAAATTAAAGATTACTCTATAACGGCTAGCGTCAGTTTCAGAAACAATACCTGTAATATGACTAACATCCAGAGACCGAACAAATTGATCGCCTGATGGTTTTGATGTTGCTTGAACACAGCCATTATAGGGGAAAAAATAGAAAAATAAGAAAGATGCTAAACTAAGCATTTTTATCTTTGGTATTTTTATAATGAAATTTAAAATCAAAGAACTAATAAACCTCAACCATCATAATAAACTTACCCAACGGAAAGAAATATTGCGACTATAACATTGAATACAGCAAATTGAACCCAGAGTTCAACTTAAGATAAACTGTTGATTCAATCAATAGTTCGAATTCTTCAATCACGGTTTTTCATTAAGCTTTTGTTTAATTTTCAGAAGATCAAGCCACGCGTCCCGTTTATAAACTGGGGAATTTAATAAGTTAGCTGGGTGATAAAATGGGATTGCCAATATTGGGGCTGCCATCTTCGGTGTCGAATAATCAAACCACTGACCATGTAACTTAGCTATACTCTCCTTCATTCCCAACAATGCTTTTGAAACAGAACCACCAAGCAATACTAACATTTCCGGAGAAACCAATTCAACGTGTCTTTCAACAAAAGGGATACATGCGGCAATTTCATCAGGCGTCGGCTCACGATCACCCGGTGGTCGCCAAAAAACTAGATTTGTTAAATAACAACTCGAACGGTCTAAATCAATTGAAGCCAACATTTTATCCAGGAATTGACCTTTTGAACCAGCAAAGGGAAGACCTGTTCTATCTTCATCGGCACCTGGCACTGCACCTATAAACATTATTTTTGCTGACGGATTCCCATCGGCGAAAACTGTATTCATTGCTGTCTTTTTTAATCCACATTCTTCGAATACTTCAACTGCATTCATTAATTCTGAAATAGTATTAGTAGCTCCAGCTATAGAAACTGCAGAAAAAACTGTGCGCTCAAGGTCTGAACTGAACCCTTTTTTGGTTTGCGGCAATAACTGAGAACCACTGGGTTCTGCTGCTTGCATATTATCAGAAATATTATCAGAAATCTGGGACTGAAATCCCTTCGAATTCGGTATTATCCTCTGATCGAATTGATTGGATTTCTGTTCAATAATTCCAATCGGCTTTTCGGTAAAGCGATTAAATGGCGTTTCATCAATACACTCATCAACACCAGCCTCAATTTGCCAAATTAAATTTTTTCTATAAGAATTATTCTTCGTAGCCATTACTTAGTAGCTGGCTCCTATTGCAAAAATATAAAAACTAATGGTCTAAAAACAAATCTACAAGATTTTCAATTTACCATGATATGACCATAAGGTATAATCAAATTAAAAAAAATCGCTGTGGTGCGCCAAATGGTTAACAAAATAAGTATAGAACGTGAATCAATGCAAGTTGATGTTGCGATTGTTGGAGCGGGTCCGTCCGGACTTGCGGCAGCGATTCGTCTAAAGCAGCTTGCATTAAAAACCAACCATGAACTTAACGTTTGTATAATTGAAAAAGGATCGGAAGTTGGAGCTCATATTTTATCTGGAGCGGTAATAGAAACACATGCGTTAGATGAACTAATTCCAGATTGGAAAGATAAAGGTGCCCCGCTAAATACTCCTGTTACCCAGGAAAGTATGATGTTTCTCTCAGAGAAGGGTGCACTAAAGGTACCTAATATTTTTTTACCTCCCGCCATGCACAACATTGGCAATTATATTATAAGCCTTGGTAACTTTTGCCGCTGGTTAGGTAAACAGGCTGAAGCCATAGGCGTTGAAATTTATCCAGGTTTTTCTGCAGCTGAAATTCTCTATAATGATGATGGTTCGGTCAAAGGCATTGCAACTGGAGACCTGGGTCTAGATCAAGATTTTTCGCCTGGGCCAAACTATCAACCAGGAATGGAAATTCATGCAAAATATACTTTCTTTTCAGAAGGCTGTAGAGGTCATCTTGGAAAACAACTTAGAGAAAAATTTAATTTGGAACAAAATATTCAGACCCAAACTTACGGTATAGGTATTAAAGAACTTTGGGAAATAGATCCTGCCAAACATAAAAAGGGCCAAGTCACACACACGGCTGGCTGGCCATTAGACAATAAAACTTATGGAGGATCTTTCATATACCATTTAGACAACAACCAAATTTCTATTGGTTTTGTTGTGGGACTTGACTATCAAAATACCTATTTGAGTCCTTATGAAGAATTTCAACGGTTTAAAACCCATCCAGCAATCAAACCAATGCTTGAGGGTGGAAGAAGGATCTCTTATGGTGCTCGAGCCTTAAATGAGGGTGGACTTCAATGTCTCCCTAAACTCCATTTCCCTGGTGGCGTCCTCACTGGATGTGATGCTGGAACGCTGAATATGCCCAAAATAAAGGGGACTCATACAGCCATGAAGTCAGGTATGGTGGCGGCGGAAAGTACTTTTCAAGCAATCTTGGATGGGCGTTCTAACGATGAGCTATCCGATTACGGTAAAGCATTCACCCGCTCATGGGCCCGAAAAGAACTCCATAGCGCTCGTAATGTAAGACCTTCATTTAAGTGGGGCTTACTGTTGGGTACAATATATACAGGGTTTGACCAAATACTTCTTCGCGGAAAAGCACCTTGGACAATTAAGTTTCACGGAGCTGACCATACAAAGCTAAAAAAAGCCAAAGATTGTGTGCCAATTATTTACCCAAAACCAGACGGCAAAATTACATTCGACAGGTTAACTAACGTTGCATTTTCCGGAACCACCCATGAAGAAGGCCAACCAAGCCATTTAACCCTAAAAGATCACAACATCCCGGTTGATCTAAATCTAACAGATTATGATGGACCCGAGACACGTTATTGTCCTGCGGGAGTATATGAATACGTTGAATTAGATAATGTCCAGCGTTTGCAAATCAACGCGCAAAATTGTGTCCATTGCAAAACCTGTGACATCAAGGACCCAGAACAAAATATTGAATGGATAGCTCCAGAAGGCGGTGATGGGCCAAATTACCCTAACATGTAAGTTGGATAAACAAAGATAGCAATGATTTGAGATATAGTAATATAAAAAAATATTCCTTCTAGGACTATATTCTAACGGCTAAAATAAACAGGTTTCTCATGACTAGGATAAAAATGTTTAATTTCTTAGATACCAAAAAAAACTCACCCGTGATGAAATTATTTTCAGTTGGTTTATTAATTGGTCTAACTAGTCCTTTTCAACTATGGGCCAGAGATCTACCACCTAATGAAATAAACTCAAGATTTGGCAGCTACCTCGCAGGTCGCCAGGCCCAATTTGACTCTAACTCACGCTTCGCGATCCACTACTACTTATCCGCTCTAAAAAAATCACCAAACAATATCATTCTTCTTCGACGCCTTGTCGCATTGCTAATTTCAGAAGGAAGAGTAGAAGAAGCTATACCAATAGCAAAACAACTTGTGAGAATCTCAAATGATATATCAAATAGTTCCAACCTGTTAATTGGCCTTGCAGAAGCAAAAAATCAAAAATTCGAAAATGCATTTGAGAATATTTCAAGGCTGTCAAACACTGGATTAAACTCTTATTTGTCACCAATGCTCAAAGCTTGGCTTTTAGTAGGGCAGAATAAGATTAAAGAAGCTCTGAAGATTGTTGATCAAAATACCAAAATCAAGGGACTGGAATTACTTTATGGTATCCAAGGTGCATTGATCAGCGAATTTGGGGGTAATTTTGAGGATGCAATAAAACGTTACCAAATCATATCAAAATCAAACGAGAATGCTAATTTGCGAATTACTATATTGTTGGGTAATTTATACGAACGCTTGGGCAATAAAGAAAAAGCTAGAGAAATTTATGAAAAATATAAAAAAGAACAACCCACAACAACTATGTTGGATGATGCTTATTTGCGCCTTGAAACAGGGAAAAAACCAGAACCAAATAATAGAACAGTTTTAGGCGGCATATCCAAAGCACTTTTCAGTTTGGGATTTGCTATTCAAAAACAGAATCGCTATCAAGCGATTCTGTTTTCGCGATTAGCAATTTACCTTAAACCATCCTTCACTATAGCTAAACTATTAATAGCTGAATCATTGGATGAAAATAATAAATTGAAAGATGCAAATATTGTTTATTATCGTATTTCCAAGGATCCTAACTATTCTTGGGCGGCTCGGTTAAAAATAGCACACAATTTAGATCTCCTTGGCCAAACGGATGAGGCTATTCGTAAACTTCAAGCTATGTCATTGGAAAAAAAAGAACGTGTTGATTCCCTAGTTAAAATGGGAAATATTTTACAACGCCATAAACGTTACCAAGCATCAATCAATGCCTATGAACAAGCCAAAAAAAGAATCCAAAATAATTATGACAAGTTTTGGTCATTATATTTTTCTCTAGGTATTTCTTATGAAAGAATCGACAAATGGCCAATGGCCGAAAAAAATCTACTCTTAGCCTTAAAATATCGTCCCAATCATCCTAGTATATTAAATTACCTTGGTTATTCGTGGGTTGAAAAAGGTTTACAGTTAGATCGAGCTCAAAAAATGATTGAAAAAGCTGTAAAACTGAGGCCGAGAGATGGTTATATCATCGATAGTCTTGGTTGGGCACTCTATCGTTCGGGAAATATAAAAGGTGCTGTTAAACATTTAGAACGAGCAGTTCAAATACGGCCAGAAGATCCAACGATCAACGATCACCTTGGCGATATTTACTGGGCGATTGGTCGCAAAAATGAAGCTACATTTCAGTGGAATCGGGCACTAATTCTAAATCCAGAGAAAGATCAGATACCAAAAATTAAGCGTAAACTCAAATTAGGACTCCCAAAAGGTAATGACAAGAGTAAGGGAATCTAATTATTTGTCACAAACTTCTTCACGGAAGATTTCTTTCTTTGCCCCAGCAAAGATAAATTTATACCTCCATATAACAGGTAAACGCGATGATGGTTATCATTTAATAGAAAGTTTGGTTGGCTTTGCTGATTTTGGTGACCGAGTATACGTTAACCCATCAAATAAATTAAGTTTAAAAATTGACGGACCTTTCTCCGGAGATCTTTCCACAAACAAGGATAATATAGTAATCAAGGCAGCCCAGCTTCTAGCTGAATTTGCCAAGATCCAACCAAAAGCAGAAATTGTACTGACTAAAGAACTACCCGTAGCTTCGGGGATTGGTGGGGGTTCTGCGGATGCTGCAGCAACGTTACGGGCACTTTCCAAACTCTGGGGCATTTCAATATCGAACTCGGATCTGTTAGGCCTAGCCGAAAGATTGGGAGCAGACGTTCCTGTCTGCTTGAAAGGTGTAACCTCTATAGTAACAGGGGTCGGAGAGAAGGTAATTCCAAAGATAAAATTACCAAAGGTCTGGTTAGTCTTGGTAAACTCAGGAGAATTGGTCTCGACAGCCGAGGTGTTTGCCAAATATCAAGAAAATTTTTCAGTTAAACAACCGTTTAAAGACAAGCCAAAGAGCGCCAAAGAATTAGCTTATATACTATCTAAATACCGCAATGACTTGACCTCAACCGCTTTGAGTATATCGCCCAGTATAAAAAACGTCATAGAAGCAGTACAAGAAACAGAAGGGCAACTGCTGACACGATTATCCGGCAGCGGTGCAACATGTTTTTCTTTATTTGAAACAAAAGATACTGCCGTATCTGCGGCTAAAGCACTGCAAGACCTGTATCCATTGTGGTGGATAAAAGCAGTATCACTCTTTGACAAGAATTGAACAAACAAAAATTAATTTATAAACACCGCCGCACTTGCCTCTTAAGTCGAAGTTTCGTAGATTGCGCGCGATCATTTAACATGGTGTTATTTTATCCATAAGAGAATTATTTTGGGGCGTAGCCAAGTGGCCTAAGGCACCGGCTTTTGATGCCGGCATTCGGAGGTTCGAATCCTCCCGCCCCAGCCAACTCTTAATCTGATAGCATCCTATTAAATCCATAAAACGCGGTTAAAATAAACGACCGCAGAACCTCACGATATATATTAAAAGAACTTCAAATAGAGATCCAATATTTTTGGCTAGTTCAATTTGTATTAGGATTAGTAACAGAGTATGTATTTTCACTTCTATATTTCGTTTAAAAATAAGAAATACAACAAGCTAATTGGCATTTGAAAAAAATAGCTGTTTACCTCCTATGCGAAAGTCATCTATGAGATTTTGACCCTCCTTAGAAACTAACCAATTAATAAATTTTTGACCATCTTTGGCCTTTACGTGTTCAAATTTCTCTGGATTAACCAAAGTAACCCCATATTGATTTAGCAAATCCTTATCTCCTTCAAACAAGATTACTAAGTCTCCTTTATTTTTATAACTCAACCACGTTCCCCGATCAGACAGAGTGTAAGACCCTCTGGCAGAAGCTATATTTAAAGTTGCCCCCATACCCGCACCAACTTCATAATACCATTCTCCGGTATTTAACGTTGGATCAACCGACGCGGAACGCCAAAGTAATCGTTCACGCTTGTGTGTACCCGAATCGTCGCCCCTTGATACAAAATTACTGCGGGAGATGGCAATACGCAACAAAACGTCAGTTATTTTCTCTATATTTTTTATTTCCGCTGAATCAGCTTTCGGGCCAACAATGATAAAGTCATTATACATCACATCAAATCGCTTAACTCCAAATCCTTTTGCAATAAAATTGAGTTCAGACGGTTTATGATGAACCAACAGAACGTCAGCATCGCCATTTCTTGCTATCCGTAAAGCCTGACCAGTACCAACAGCAACGACACGGACTTGAATACCACTTTTCTTTTTAAAAACAGGTAAAATTTTATCAAATAGCCCAGAATTCTCTGTTGAAGTTGTGGATGCAAGTGTGATGAAGCGCGCTTCTCCATCGGAAGCATTGAAAATTATAAAGAAACACAACGTGATAATGAATCTGATAATAGTCCTTAACATAAATTCTCTATAACACCCAAAATAATTTTTGTAGATCAAGAAGCTATCTTTATCAAAATATCTTATATCCATTTTCACATTATTCGTATAAAATTCATACTTAAAAAAAATCACCCTCATAAGGTTTCTTGATGATCAAATTTCGAATATCAGAATGAAAATATTAAAAAGGTAACCTTTTATGGATAATCGTAACAGCGTCTATGCATCAGCCTATGCCCGCAAAATCTTAGGCCTTACAAAAAAGGACTTAATTGACCTTAAAAAACTGAAAAAAACTAACGCCCAAAAAAAACCGATAAATAAACACGGTAATTATGATGGCACAGATGCGGGATTCACTTCAAAAACAATAAGAAAAACTCAAAAACCTCCTCAAATAAAAAGAGGTAAAAAAAAACCTATTGATAAAAGTGGGAATTACGAAGGTACAGATGTTGGTTTTACTGCAAATTTTAATGACTGATTTATTTTTGAGCTTCAATTGTATAAATTGCGAATAGCATTAGAAGTCGATAATGTCTAAGTCGTATATTTAAACAAATTTTATGCTAACGGCCCAACTAATTCTCCCGATTTTATAATCTCTTGATTATCCAACAAGATTGAACAGTTGCGCATCGGTAAATCAAAGTGGCAGTTAGTGAAACGGTTTGCGAACTCGTTTGCTCCCGTTGAGATTAGAAAGTTTCCCGAAAAGGCTCGTAATTCACTACAATTTACATGTTGTTTATCATACATTATCAAGGCATCCCATCTAGCACTTGGATTCAACCCCCAGCCAACATGAGAAATTCCATAGGCATTTGGATCTTTCCAGCCCAAATAATAGGAACGCATCAAATCAGCATCTAAGCCATTTCCTTTGATTGATTTTATAAAATCATTTTCGATCTCTAGCGTGACAGGAGACTCAAAATAAC
>CAZXGI010000078.1:0-10562 GCA_964639965.1 uncultured Rhodospirillaceae bacterium | reverse complement strand
CTAAAAAATTATATATCGCCTTCAGAATGCTTCACCCCAATCACAAAGATTGCAGTCACCCCAAATATCTTAATCGCGCGTTCAAACGGCGAAATAAGTAACTTTGCAGAATTGTTGAAAGTCGCTCTAGAAAACCCTGGGGAAATAACTTTTCATGGGATTAATGAGCATAGTATCCATATGCTTGAATTTAAATCCCTGATCGCAGAGACGGGCATCGATTTGAAATCGGTTCCAGTAGACGGCGGTTCTCCAGGAGCAATTGAAGCCATAAAAAATGGAGAAGTTGATTTAAGCATCACGACGGGCCCTCGCTTATTTGAAGGCATACGTAAAAACAACTTTATCCCAATTGCTGCTATCTCTAAAAAGAGAGCAAAATTTTTTCCGGCGATTCCCACTATGAGTGAACTGGGTATTAAATCTCTTGGTGAAGGATCTTGGACAGCACTTTTTGCGCCAAAAGAAACACCAAATTATATTAATGAAAGATTATTTGAAGCGGCACATTACGCTAGCAAACAAAAAGATGTCATCGAAACGCTGAAAGATCAGGCAGCAATGATTGAAACCGACGACTCACTAACTGACGCATTAAAGTTTATGGAAAAAGAAACAGAAAGACTTAAAAACGCCTGTATTAGCGCAAACTTTCACAAGGACTCCATCAGATAACTATGTGAACACAGGACTAATTTTTTCAAGCCGCTGTTAAGGGAAAATGACAAGCCACCTCATGCCCCGGAGAAATCTCCTCAAAAACAGGCTCAGTTTCAGAACATTTTTCTTGGGCGCTCGGGCATCTGCTTCGAAACCGACACCCACTTGGTGGATTAAGAGGAGACGGAATTTCACCTTTTAGCGCCTGAGGGTTTATTGAGCCTTTATCACCAATCTCAGGTATCGTTTTGATCAAACCAGCGGTATATGGATGGGCAGGATTCCTATATAATTGCTCTGAATCAGATAGTTCACAGACTTTGCCAAGATACATTACAGCAACACGGTCACTTACATTCTTAACCACTGCCAAGTCATGACTTATAAACAGCAAGGTCAAGCCATAACGTTCCTTCATATCTTCAAGCAAATTCAAAATTTGTGCCTGCACGGACACGTCCAAAGAAGATACAGGTTCATCACAAATTATTAAATCAGGTTCTAAAATTAGTGCCCGGGCGATACAAATTCGTTGACATTGTCCTCCGGAGAACTGGTGAGGTTTTCGATCCATGACAATATCTGGATCCATACCCACGGCGTTTAAAGCTTCTCGGACCCTGCGTGCGATTTCATCTTTATTTGTGATGCCTGAAATAACTAAAGGTTCCGCAACGATGTTTCCAACACTCCGTCTCGGGTTTAATGATGAAATAGGATCTTGAAAAATAATTTGCATCTTTTTCCGAATAGGGCGCATTTCAGATTGACGCAAACCGGTAATCTCCTGACCTAGAAATTTCACACTGCCAGATGTTGGACTGGGTAATTGTATAATCGCTTTTCCCATGGTTGATTTACCGCATCCTGATTCACCAACGAGCCCTAAGGTTTCGCCCTTTTTTATGATCAAATTTATATCCGATATTGCAGCAAAACGTTTGCCTTGCACGTTATATTCCATTTTTACATTACTAACCTCCAAGAGGGTTTCATTGTTTTCGATCGGGATATCATTCATTATTTCATGGCCTCCCGAGGTTTTGAACGATTAAGCGGATGCCAACAAGCAAACATATGCATAGAGTTCTCGAACGTCACTAAATCCGGCGCCTGACTATTGCATTTTTCATCACCATACGAGCAACGTGAATGAAAATTACAACCTCCGGGTAGATTGAGTAAATTTGGCGGCAGCCCCGCTATGGCTTTTAAGCGCGTATGTGGAGGATCCGAGAGCAAAGGTGCAGAACCCATCAAAGCTTCCGTGTACGGCATCAATGGACGCGAAATAAGCTCTTCTGTTGAACATTTTTCAACGATTTTACCAGCATACATCACGGCGACGTCATCAGTATAACCTGAAACGATACCAAGATTATGCGTAATCAACATTACGGACATATTGTGCTTATTTTGCTGTTCTTTAAGAAGATCAAGAATCTGTGCCTGGATAGTCACGTCCAAAGCCGTTGTGGGTTCATCCGCAATGAGCAGCTTTGGCTCGCATGCGATCGCTATTGCGATAGCCACACGCTGGCGCATACCCCCGGATAAATGCATAGGGTAACGGTCAAGTTGTTGTTCTGCATCAGGAATTCCCACCGAGTTAATTAATTCCGCAGCACGAACTCTCGCAGGGCGAGAACTCATTCCCATTCGCTTAGTCAAAACCTCAGTAATTTGTTTCCCAATTTTTTTTACAGGATTTAGAGAAGACATGGGGTCTTGAAATACCATAGCGATTTCTCTCCCACGGACTTCACGCATCTCTTTTTCATTCAAATTACGAAGATCCCGGCCTTCAAATATTATTTCGCCGTCATAAAGAACAGAACCATCTTTTGCGAGTATGTCAATAATCGTTCGCGATAGGACACTTTTACCGGAACCTGACTCCCCAACTATACCCAGAGTTTTTCCTCTTTCCAAAGCAAAGGATACACCATCAACGGCCCGTGCAAGACCTCTCGGGGTATCAAATTGAGTATAAAGATTCTTAACCTGCAATAGTGGTTCTAATATATCACCAGTTGCCACGCCAATCCCCATTTATAAATTTGATTTTTTTTATTTTTTAAAACTGCCATAATTACCTTTAGAGTTGCCCTTGCCTCGCATTCGTCAATGTTCTTAATCTATCCCCTATGAGATTAAAACTTAAAATCGTAAAAAACATTGCCACCGCTGGAACAAAAGTTATATGCGCAGCATAATCTATTTCTTCAAATCCTTCAGAAATCATTTTCCCCCAAGTTGGATTAGGCGGAGGCAGGCCCACTCCGAGAAATGATAAAATTCCTTCGATAACGATAACGCGGGACATACCTATTATAGCTAATGCTATGACGGGTATTATTATATTTGGCAATAACTCCTTGATCATTATCCTAAGATTAGAGGCGCCCTGAACCCGAGCAGCCATGACAAATTCTCGCTTAGAATACAAAATTGTATTTGCGCGTGCGACACGCAAATCGGCGACCATTCCAAAAAAGCCGAGAACAAGGATCATATTTAACAGCGTGGGTCCTAAGAAAAATAAAATCGCAATAATTGCAATAATGTTTGGAAATGCGAGAATGGCATCTACAAAAATTCCAATGACTGTGTCGACTTTACCTTGAAAATAACCCGCACAAAGGCCAAGGCTAACCCCCAAAAAAAGACTAATAATTGGCGCTGTATAGGCTATTTTCAATGAAACTTGGGCGCCATGAATTAAACGACTGAGCATGTCCCTTCCTAGGGGGTCAGTGCCTAAAATATGCCCGGTTTCAAAAATAGGTTTAAATGTATTCGACAAGTCTGATTTTAGTGGATCTGCAAAGGGCAAGACGCTTGCAAATACAGCACAAAAGGTAATCAGCAATACCCAGGCAACCGAAACCCAAAATACAATTCCAAAAGCAGCCCGACTATTTCCCTTCTTTATATTTCTATAAGGTATACGAAATTTATGCCTGAACAATAGGCTTTTATTGCCAGCCAGATCACCCATGCCTTCCTCTTTCACTTTGTCCAACGCGCGGATCAATGTATCCGTACAGGATATCTACGATTAAATTAATGAGGACATAGGCAAGAGCAATCATTGTGACGGCCCCTTGAAGCAACATTGCGTCACGGGCATCGATTGCTTCTAAAATAAGTTTCCCCATTCCTGGCAATCCGAACATTTCTTCTATAATTACCGTTCCACTAATTAAAAAGCCAAATTGCAAACCCAAAACGGTGACAAGTGTGAAAGATGACGGGCGTAGCGCATGATTAAAAAGAATATAAGTTCGCGACAGTCCTTTTGCTTTTGCAAGGGCTATATAATCCTCCTGAAGGGTGGCAATGAGATCGACGCGCAAAACCCGCAAAAAAATGGGTACTTCCAGAAGACCAATAGTTGCGGCCGGCAATATATAATGTCGCAAATTTTCAAAGAGATTTTCCTCAATAGGAATATATCCGCTAGCTGGCAAGAATTGTAGCGTTACGGCAAAAATAAAGACAAATAATATCGCCATGAGAAAGGGTGGCATTGCAACAATTCCAAATGCAATAGTGCCGATCAGTCTATCGGAAATTTTATCTGCGTTTACAGCTGAATAGATGCCTGCCGGTATAGCAATTGTAAGTGCGATTAATATAGACAATATTAATAATTCCAACGTTACCGGTAGACGTTCAACAACCAATTCCCAAACAGGTGCGATTTGTATCGGGGACTCGCCAAAATCGCCCCGCATGACGTTAGCGAGCCAAGCAAAATATCGTACGACAATGGGTTGATCGAGCCCTAATTCTTTGCGTATTTCCAACCGGGCTTCAAGTATGCCTTCGGGGCTGTCTCCAGATTCTACATCTGTTCCACCGAGAATCGCATCAGCAACATCTCCCGGTAAGATATTAAGAAGCGCAAAGCTCGCGAAAGTTACCAGAAAAAACACCGGTATAAGCCGCAAAATCCTATATTTAAAGTAAGTCATTGGTTGGGATACAATAAAAGTGCCAGCCTACTATTAAATTATCATAGGCCCGCATTTCAGTTAGTGATTCATTTATCCAACCATACCCGTTGATATTTTGGAAATATAGTGTTTGAAGGGATAACGTTTTTTACATGATGACGAAATGCAAGATTAATTTTAGCTTGCTTCCATAATATAAAACGCGCCTGTTTTGCAAGTATCTGCTGAAAGTCACAGGACGCCTTAAGACGTGCTTCCTTTCCTCTCGCTGCCTTCACTTTGGTAATAGCCGCGTCAATAGCGCCATCTTTTATTCGATAACGATTCGCTTTGTGTTTAGAATGAAAAATCATGCCTACAACACTTGGATCAGCATTATTTCCATAGTTCTCCCACCATACATCAAATTTTTTCGCCATAATTGCTCTTCGCCACTGAGGTCCGCGCGGACCTGGTTTTATGGTAGCCTCCACACCTACTTCCTTCCAATAGGATTGATAAGCTTCTGCAACCCTTGTTAAACTCCGCAAAGGAACCATATTTAGGACGAATTTAACTGGTTTGCCGTAGTCTTTGAGCAGGGCTTTCGCTTTTCCCGGGTTATATTCATATCCTTTGATATTCTTGCATTCCCATGGATGGCCTGGAGCGTAAAGACTGTTGGGAGCTTCGCCGTAAACTCTCGTTAGAATCCCTGATAGTTTTTTCCGATCCAATGCATGAATTAAAGCCTTGCGAACCCGTATGTCGTTGAATGGTTCGATCGAAGTATTTAGCGCAATCCCCAGACCTCCGTACCATTGAACAGCCTCCATAAGTTTTATGCGTTTGTCTTTCTTAGCCTTGACAGCGAGCATAGGCGGAATCCAGAGAAAGTCTGCCTGTCCAGCCTGTAAAGCCTGAAGTCGACTAATTTGAGTTTTAAGGATCTTAAAATGAATTTCATCGACATGTTGATTTGCCTTATCCCAATAATGGGGATTTTTTTCAAGTTCAATCAGGCTCCCTCGACGCCACTTCTTTAACTTATAGGGTCCGACACCGACCGTATTCTGATTAAAGCTTTTCTTTCCTTTGTTGGCATCTAAGTAACTCTTTGGTCGGACCCACCACACCAAGTTGTTCAAGGTCATAATGGTCTTCCAGCCCGGACTTGGCTCCGAAAAGACAAAATCAACTACATACTTACTGGGTGCTTCGACGCGATTTAACTTAGGACCGAGACTACCGACGAAGCGTCCTCTAAATTTAGAACCTAATAAACGATCAAAATGCGCTTTATAATCCGTCGAGGTCATTTCTTCGCCGTTTGAATATTTTACACCTTTTCTGAGCGTAATTCTCCAACGTTTGGCATCTTCAAGCGCTTCAGCTTTAACCCCAGTACGTGGAACAAACTCAAACGTGTTCGGATCCATGTCAAATAAGGTTTCATGGATGGCTTGCATGACAAATACACGTTGTCTGCCATTAATTGGAACTTTTAAACTGTCAAAGCCACCAATATCATTGAGAATACTTATTTTTAATATTCCACCCTTTTTTGGAGCAGCATCTAATGAATTATAAACCCCCGTTCCGAAAAATAAGGAGGCTATTACTGTTAACACGAAACCAAGTTTCTTAAATGCTTTCACCTGAATCATATTCATCTGCCACACTCCCGTTAATTTAGACTTTATATTGACACCATATGCTATTTTAAATTTCTTTTTGGAACAAGCGTCGAATTTTACAACTTATGTTTATGACAAATTTGCCCCATTCAAAGAAATTCAAGGAAGGATGGTGCCATCTACCTCCCGAACTATGAAATCTCCTCGGCGCGCCACAAAATCTCGGATGAGTTCCGTTACCGCTTCAGGGCGGTCAGCGTCAATAGCGTGGGCAGCGTCATAAACCATCATTAGAGAACAATTTGGCAAAATTTCGCGATAATATTTGCCAATTTCTGGCGGAATGAGGATGTCTTCAGTCCCAAATAAAGCAAGTACTGGAACGTGTAATTTTGCCAATTCAGCTTCAAAAACTTCGTCCCTGCCCGGACCAATCGTTCGACCCACGAGATCCTCCTGTTTGGCAATGGTTCCCGCAGATAATTGATTGGTAGGGGGTTGTTTCTCCGGATGTGCAAACATGGCAGCTGCCCGCTCAGCATGGTTTGGAATCTCTTTTGGGTCACGTTCCGGGCGGATGGCGGCCGGAGCGATAAGGGTAATTGACCCCACGATCTCTGGCCTTAGTATTGCGCAGACGAGAGCTAATTTTCCGCCAAAAGACATACCGATCAAATTGAGAGTCTCAACATCCAGCGTTTCAATAAAAGACAAAATAGAATGAGCGAGGTCCTTCATATCTTTCGCGCCAGTATTTTCCTCCGAGCTACCAAAGCCTGGAATTTCCATAACAATAACACGATGGCTTTTGGCTAGCATATCGTGGATCCGCGATAACCGCAGGCCATTAGCACCATGGATAGATAAAATAACCGGTCCGAAACCAGCTTCCATATAGCGTATTCTAAAACCATCTGCTTCAGAAAATTTTTCCTCGAACGCTGCACCTGGTATAATAATTTCGTCGTTCATAACTCTACCAATCCTTGATACGGGGTAAGACTTTTGTGGCCATAAGTTCTATGGATTTTATCGTTTTATCACCCATCTCGCCGGCGTTGGTTAAATCCAAAATACCTGGCCCCAAGTCGTCTCGGATTTTTTCAATTTGCTTAATTATGGTATCAGGACTTCCGATTAATAGCTGGCCTAGTTTGATTCGGTCTTGTAATTCGCTGGCGGCTGTTTGCGCCTCGCGATTGCGGTTTTCATTGTCCGAAAAATATTTGGTCTGACGAAGAACCCTCATCATATCGGGGTTGAGAATTCCGATACCTTTAAATTTTTCGGCACCCGCCGCTCTAAGGTCCTCAACGGCCTGATCGTCCGAATCTGCTACATAGAAAGGCATCCGGTAAATCACATTATCTTTAGTAGGCTTCCAGCCGGATTTAACCGCCTCTTCCCTGTAATAGCCTGCTGCTTTCGAAGCCGCTTCCAGCGTCGTCACAGCAAACCCAACACCCACCTTATTGTTGGCGGCAAATTTTCCTGACTCCATGCTGGAACCCGACATAAAGAGCGGTGGATGAGGACCCTGGACCGGACGGGGCCAGATAGAGATTGTTCGGAATTGAAAATAACGTCCTTGCCAGCCAAAGGGCTGTTTCTCTGTCCAAGCCATTTTAATCAGTTTTAAGCCTTCCTCAAATCGATCTCGGGATTCGTTAGGATTTACATTATAAGTAACATATTCATTAGGCGTACCTCGCATGAGACCCGCAACGATTCTCCCACCTGTGAGCGTGTCGAGCATAGCAAACTCTTCCGCCACTCGGATCGGATTGAGGATTGGTATGTCGGGCCCCATAAGAGCGATCTTGGCTGTCTTGACACGCTGGGAGAATGCTGCAGCCATGACCATAGGGTTGGGAGAGATTGAAAAGGGTGCATAATGGTGCTCTGCCACCGACACCCAGTTCCAGCCCAACTGGTCTGCTATTTCTGCATGGTTGAGTGTAATCTCATAAGACTCTTGTGCTAATTCGGTAGAGAAATCATCGGCCGGCACTGGCCAACTACTGCCGCTCGTGGGACCCATATATCGGCAATTACAAAAAAGTGAAATTTTCAAGGCAGTCTCCTATCGATCTGCTTTTAATTATTCAAATTAACCAGACTTAAAATCGAAAGATCAAAATCTGGAAACTCACTCTTACAAGGTAGGCCCACCGGGCTCCAAGCCAAGAAGGCTACGGCCATAAACAGTGGCGTTCACATCCCAATTAAGAAAAACTTGCGCTCCAGCAGCATGAACATCTCTAAACTGGCGCTGCAAATTACTATTGAGCTTAAGGCCACCTGCACCCGCTGCATAAAACAACCGGTCTACAGATGCCTGAGCTAAACGTGGGCAAAAAGCCATATCGCGACGGTTTCGATGATGCATTTCTTCGGGAATATCTTCTTTCTCTCTCAAAATTTCTAAGGATTCTTGAATATCGGTCAATAATACTTTACGCGCGGCATCATACTCAGCCGCCGACTCAGCTATTCTGAGCTGAATATTTTGTTTTTCCGCAAGATCATCGCCAAAACGCGAATGCCGATCCTTCATCATTGCCGTAAATGTCTTAAGGACCCCACCAGCAACGCCGACCGATACCGATGATAGAGAAAACGGTTTCGTTGATATTTGAGCTAAGCGGTACGTCGCTGGATTTATGGCTCCAGCCTTTTTACCTCCCCATTCAGGCCCAAATGGAGCTGATCGAACATGTTTATGGGGTACAAAAACGTTCTCAAAAGAAATATCTTTGCTACCAGTGCCGGCTAGGCCAATTACATTCCAAGAATCCTCGATAATTTTGACATTTTCTTGTTTCGGTATGAAAACACCCACTTTGTTTCCCGTCTGAACATCCCGCCCCATAGAAATCCACCACGATACATGATCACACCCGCTTGAAAAACTTGTCCTTGCGTTAAAAATATAACCACCATCGACAGCCTCCAATGAAGCGTTTGGGTCATTGCCCGTCGCAATCAGAACGTTGGGGTCCTCGCCCCACAATTCGTTTAAAATTTCACGGCTCGAATTTGTAATTGTGTAGGCGTGTTCGCCCAAAACTGCTAAATTCCAGGCACTTGAAGCGCAACCATGAGCAATCTCCATTATGACTTCGCAAAGAACGTCATAATCCATTTCGTAACCACCATAACTTGTGGGAACCCCTATTTTAAAAAAGCCGGCCTCTCGAAAGTCCTCAATTGTCTCATCAGGGGCTCGCCCCAACTCCTCGCATTTTGAGGCACGCTCAATCAAACCGGGCACCATTTCGCGAGCTCTCTCAACCAAATCTTCTCGGCTAGGGTTCACAATTTTCAAGGTTTCTTCGCCACTATTTGCAATATTTCCGTCCATGCTCTCGTACCTTTAACAATGTAAATTAGAGAGTATCACTAACTGTTAATCAAAGAAATTATCAGTGACGACTTCCAAAACTGATCTAAAAAAAAATCTCAGTTAGTTTAAGGAAATACCCAGGAATTGTAATATACTAATTATTACCAACATATAACTAAAATGCATCACTATAATTTAATATTTGATTATATTTATCAATTATTTATACTCTTCTCGACTCAGTTTTGTATTAATTTTAACCCTGGGATATGCATTCTCCTCACCTATGGGTAACTTGCTTTCCAGTAAAAAATAAACGGAGGAAATTTTGGCACCGCAGGTACAACATCTCCAACTCAAACAATTTCGGCAACTGTTGGCAATTTCCAAAACAGGCAGTATTCGGCAAGCAGCTAACGAGTTATCGATTTCCCAACCTGCTTTGTCGCGTAGCATAAAAGCAATTGAAGAGAGTCTATCTGTCAAACTCATGAGCCGGGGTCCGCGCGGCGTTAAGCTAACCAAATTTGGGAAAACATTAGTCGACTATGGAAAACAAATAGATTTTAGCGTGCGATTTGCAGGTGAAGAAATTGAAGAATTACAAGGTCGAAACGGTGGAAACGTTAATATGGGAATTGGTCCATATGAAGGCGTTAATGTTGGGCATTTGGCAATTGATAATCTGTTGCGAAAGCGTCCTGATGGGCAGATTTCCGTGATAGAAAATAATTTCGACGCATTAGCGAAAGCACTTATGGATGGCGAGATAGATATAATGCTTGGGCCATCACTGGCCGGGAAAAGAACCCCTGGATTGAAAACAGAGGTTCTGGCAGAAACAGAGGTGGTATTTGCCTTGAGAGCCGAACATCCTCTAGCAGAGCTCGATTATGTCTCATTGAGTAAAATCTGTGAAGCCGACTGGATCTTACCAACTCCCCAGACACGTGCAGTAACATTCTTTGATAGTTTATT
>CAZXGI010000077.1:0-11087 GCA_964639965.1 uncultured Rhodospirillaceae bacterium | reverse complement strand
ACGTTCAATTGTATTTGTTCATGGTTCGTCAATGGCGTCCCAACCAACATTTGATTTGCAAGTAGAAGGTCGGCCCTATTCATCTGTGATGAACTATTTTGCTATTAAGGGGTTCGATACTTGGTGTGTTGACATGGAAGGCTATGGGCGATCGGATAAACACCGTGACGATCATTTTGATATATCGAATGGTGCGGATGATTTAAAGGCGGCCATTGATTACATAAAGGCCATTCGTAATATTGATCAGGTCGACATATACGGTATCTCTTCAGGTGCTTTACGCGCAGCATTGTTTTCGCAACGTAATCCACATGACGTTAGCCGATTGGCAATGGATGCAATGGTTTGGACGGGAGAGGGGAGTCCTACGCTAAAGAAGCGAAGAACGAAATTGGCTGAGTTTAAGACCAGAAACCGCCGACCAATAGACCTTGACTTTGTTCGGTCAATTTTTAGTCGTGATGACCATCCTGGTTGCGCAGAAGACAAGGTTGTTGAAGCGTTTGCTAAGGAAATTTGTGCCTTAGATGATTCCGTACCTAATGGAACTTATGTGGATATGTGCGAAAATTTACCAATCGTTGATCCAAAAAAATTAACGATGCCATCTTTAATTATGAGAGGTCAATGGGATGGCATAGCAAGTATGGAGGATCTGACCAAGTTTTTTTGTTTACTCCCGAATCCCGACAAACAATTTAAAATTATGCCAGGTATTTCTCATGCGAGTTTTCAGCAAATTAATTATCTGATGACTTATCAAGTGCTGCACACATTTTTGGTTCAACCTGAGCCAATTTATAAGGGGTAGATCCTTTTAAAATGGAGTCAAAAAACGCCGTGATTATTATACTAGAAAGATGTCATGGAAAGTTATAAGGTAAGCCTGATAAAAAAATAAACAAAAGTTTTGATCATGGAGGAAACAAATAATGGATTTTAATAAGCGATTTGTGTCAAAAATAAGTCGACGAGATATTCTCAGAAATTCTGTTGCTTTCGCTGGCGTCGCAGCGACAGTAGGTTTTCCGTTCGCAGATGCTATGGCAAGTAAGTTTCCGGATCGGAATATAAAGATATATGTCCCAACTCGAGCAGGCGGCGGAGCTGATCGCTTGAACCGTGCTGTCACAAGTGTTTGGAAAAAATATCTTGGGGTAAATTTTGAGAATTCCTTTTTTCCTGGAGCAGCAGGTCGTGTTGGTTATGAAAAATATATGGGCCTCGCGAAAGACGATGGGCATGAATTACTGTTTGGTAATATGGGTCCAGAGGTTCTTAATTGGGTAGTGAAAGCGCCGACATTTGACTTAAATAAATTTAAATATTTTGCTCAAATAGATGCGGATCCTGGAGTTATTTTTGTAAGCAGAAAGAGTAAATTTAAAACAATCGATGATGTTATTGCAGCAGGAAAAAAACGTACTCTAAATGTTGGCGTCAGTCGTTTGGCACATCCTGCGACGCTTGGAGTCATGGCTCTTGCTCGACACGTCGGAGCTAAACTCAACGCGATCCCGCTCTCAGGTGGAAAAAATACATATGCTGGTGTTGCCACGGGTGAAATGGATTTAGGTGCGCTACCATCAGGGGGCGTAATAAAGCGAGCTAAAAGTATGAAGATACTTTTGATGATGTCACATAAGAACCCTCTACCAGGAAAAACTGAAAATGCTCCTATTTTAAATGATCATTTCAAAATGAATATGCCTTCTTTGGTAGCTGGCGCGAGAGCCTATGGAATTAAAACTTCAGCTATAAGCGGTCATCCAAATAATTTTAAAAAACTTGAAGACACTCTGAAGAAAGCAATAGCTGATCCGGCCTTTAAAAAAGCGTATAAGAAAACGAAGGCTCCATGGGATTATGTAGGATACCGCGGCCCTGAAGAGGCGGCTGTCTATGCAAAAGGTATAGCCCAAATAGGAAAGGAATTTAAAGACCTTCTTTCTGGCAAAAAATCATAATAAAATTTTTTTTATGTGGGCGGCAGCTTCAAGTTGAAGGGCCGCCCATTTTTACTTAAAAACAATTAGGCCACGGGCTTATGACAGAAAAAGAGGAAGTTCGTAAAACAGTATCGAGGTCGATTGGTAGCGATCTGATCATACCCGTGATGGCTTTTTGTTTTACAATTTATTATTTTTTTACAATCATAGACGCTCCTTGGACGGCGCAGGTCGCCGCTTTTATTGTGGGTACTATTCTAATCTTTCTAATTGTCACGTTTGTTGTCAGGTCTATGAATTCTGCAACAACGAATGGAGAGGTTTTGGATTTTACAAACTTGGTTAGCCCAAAACCCTTATTACCAAAACGTATAATAATTTTAGTTTTAACTCTTGCTTTCATATTTATTGTGCCGCATTTAGGTTTTACGCTAACAACATTTTTATTTCTCAGTTTGTCTATGATGGTGCTGGGCGAATTTAAAGAAAAAAGGTTTATACTTTTGTTGTCGGCGGCTTTATCTATTGGTGGGTATCTTCTTTTCATCGTTGCATTTGAAACTCGCTTTCCAGCGGGTCCTTTCGAATTATTTATGAAAGGGCTTTTTTAATGGAAATGGAATATGATCTTGCGTTTTTGGGGGAAATGTTTGTCCGTACATTTACTCTATGGTGGGTAATCGTACCCGCCATATTTTTGGGTCTTGTTGTCGGGGCTATCCCAGGATTTAGTGCGGCCAACACCATTATCATATTGCTGCCGCTAACTTTGGCAATGGATCCAGAAATTGGACTAACATTTATGGTGGCACTATACGCCTCCTCACGGATGGGCGCTGGTATCCCGGCTATTTTAGTCAATATTCCAGGAACTGCGGGAGCTGCTGCAACGCCTCTTGATGGGTATCCCATGACTAAAAGGGGCGAAGGACAGCAAGCATTGGCAATGTCTTTTACGGCCTCAATCGCTGGAGGATTGTTAACAACTTTTATTGCATTATTTGCATTGCCCTGGTTATCTCAGATTGCTTATTTTCTGCACTCCGTTGAAATGATTGTAATCATGTTTTTTGGAATTTCCCTGATAGCAACCATAGCAGCTAAAGATACTATGAAAGGGCTTATTGCAGGTTTTTTTGGCTTAATGATTGGGTTTATTGGTACCGATGTTGTGTATGAAACTCCACGCGGGACATTTGGATTTTTAGAGCTCTATGACAAAATCCCCCTTATTCCTGCTTTGGTAGGCTTATTTGCTGTTTCAGAAGCTTTTACGGTCATTGAGAATCGTTCTATAGTATCAGAAGATATCAATTTAAGTTCAAAGAAGATTACAAGTTGGCGGCAAACGTTTAATGGTGTGCGTATTGCTATCTTAAAATGGTGGCACGTTACATGGAATAGTCTCATTGGTTTAGTGATTGGTGTTGTCCCCGGTGCTGGAGCAGCTATCGCGTCATTTGTCGCTTATCAGCAGTCTAAAACTTTTTCAAATACGCCAGAACTTTATGGTACAGGTCATGTTGAAGGATTGATAGCGCCCGAATCTGCCAACAATGGAGTTACATCAGGTACTTTAGTACCTCTCTTGGTGATTGGAATCCCCGGTGGTGCAACTGCAGCAATTATGTTGGTCGTCCTTCAGTACCATGGTGTTACCGTTGGACCGGATCTCTTCATGACGAGCCCTGAGTTGGCTTTTGGGCCTTTTACAGCGATGGCAGCTACTTATGCTCTCATGATTCTTATGGTTTTGCCGTTAGCAAGATATATGTCGAATATTACTGTTGTCTCAACAGTATATATGGTGCCAACAATAATTGCATTTACCCTCGTTGGCTCTTTTGTGCCGCGTGCATATCTATTTGATATGAATTTAGCTTTGGTGTTTGGAATAATAGGATATGTTGCCCGCAAAACTGGTTATCATGTTGCCGCTATCTTAATTGGGATAATTCTAGGACCGTTAATGGAAACGTATTTCCTACGGGCTATGAGAATGTCGGAAGGTGACGTAATGGTTATCTTTTCTTCAACTATCGGCAATACTCTGTGGGTTTTGCTAGTCATATCTATGGTACTTCCTTATGTGATCGATAAACGTCGGAAAAACATTAATACGAATGCTGCAAATGATTGATTTCAATTTAAATTACTTCAATTAGATTAAGTTTGGTTGTGTTTAAGTCTATGCAAATACGCTTGGCCTCATATAAGTAAACAATGGAGTATTATTTTTAATGCGACGATCAGTTCAAAAGTATCGAGGTGGGGATATAGCTTTCAATATCAAGAAAGTAGGTTCTCTCGACTTGGTTGGGGGAGGCCAAGTTGTTGTTCAAGGTGACTATGCTTACATTGGTCATATGAAGCCGACGGATGGTACTACTATCCTAAATATAGCTGACCCAAGTAAACCAGCAATTGTGTGGAATGACAAACTGCCAGATACGCAATCACACACGCACAAAGTTCGTGTAGCTGGAGATATTATGATTACCAACGTTGAGCAAAATAATAGACATGTTTTGCGTGCAGGTAGTCGCATTTGTCAAACGCGTAAAAATTTGGAGGCCCAAGGAAAAGATTCATCCGACAACGGTGTAGCTAAAGTTTTAGGTGTCAAAGTTGAAATGATTCCGGAAATGGAAGCGGCACAGGCCAAGGATTTTTATACAGATGGCGGTTTTAAAATTTGGGATATTTCTGACAAAACGAATCCAAAGGAACTCACTCATGTTCGCACCTATGGTTTTGGTGCGCATCGTTTTGATATGGACGAGAATTTCGCCTATATTTCAACCGAGATGGAAGGTTATATTGGCAATATTCTTGTGATTTATGATCTTGCTAATCCCTCGAAACCAATCGAAGTTTCCAGATGGTGGATGCCTGGCCAGCACATAGCTGGGGGAGAGACGCCTAATTGGTTACGTTATAGTCATCGTCTCCACCACGCCCTGAGGGTCGGTGATGAAATGTGGGCTTCTGTCTGGCAAGCCGGATTTCGAGTAATTGATGTCTCTGATATTAATAAACCAACTACCGTAGCTGAGTACAATTATCATCCCATGGTGCGAGAGCCAACACACACTATTTTGCCAGTACCACAATTGATTAAGGACCGCCGTGTTGCAGTAGTTATTGATGAGGAACATAATCGACAGCCAGGTAATGGTCAGGCTCCAGCTAATCTATGGACATTTGATATTACAGATTTTTCAAACATATATGGTTTGGGATCTTTTCATGTTTCTGAAATGGATTGCCCTTGGTCTCGAGAGAAAGGAGTTCGATTTGGTGCCCACCAATTTCAGGATCATCTTGAAAACAGCATCATTTGCTGCACTTGGTTTGCGGGCGGCCTTCGCGTGGTTGACGTTGCTGATCCATCACGGCCGGAAGAAATAGCTTATTTCATGCCTGAACCTCGTGCTGGCCATTCGGCACCTCAAAGTAATGATGTAGAGGTTGATGACAGGGGATTAATCTATCTATTAGATCGAGATAAAGGATTAGATATTTTAGAACTCAATTGTTAACTGGAAATATGTTATTTATGGAAAATCAAGTCGATATATTGCGTAAAGAAAGAAGGGTCATCAATCTAATTTCCGCCGCCCATTTTTTCTCTCATTTCTATATATTGGCTTTGCCACCATTGTTTTTAACAATCAAACAAGATCTGAATATTACTTTCACTCAACTTGGCATGATGGTTTCATTTTATGCTATTGGGTCCTTTGTTGGTCAATATCCGATGGGAGTGTTGGCCGATAAACATGGCCCAAGATGGATTTTAATTTCGGGGATATTTGCTGTGTCGACTGCTTTTATTTTAATGGGGCTAATTCCAATTTATTGGGTCATGGTTAGTTTGGCTTTGTTAGCTGGATTGGGGGATAGCGTCTTCCATCCGGCAAATTTTGTAGTTTTAACAGCCTCTGTAGCGAAAGAAAGATCTGGTCGCGCTTACGCTTTTCATGCCTTTGCAGGCTTTGCGGGTTTTGCTGCAGCGCCTATTGTAGTTGATTTTTTCCGAGTATTTTGGAATTGGCATTTTGCGCTGATCTCTATTGGTTGCCTAGGAGTGATTATGACATTAGTTCTAATAAGTAATAAGGAATTATTGATTGGAGAGAAACATAGATCTCAGATAGAGCAAGATCAACCGGTTTCAGTTGGTTCTTTACAAACTATGGGCGTGTTGGAATTCATAAAGTTTCCTCCTATTTTGATTTTATTCTTTTTCTACGTTGCGGTTGCACTTGCGGGATCTGGAATTCAACAGTTTTCTCCTTCAGCTTTACCGGTAATGTATGAGGCTAATATTTCGGCCGCAAACCAAGTTTTATTTATCTACATGGTCACGATTTCAATTGGTATTTTGGCTGGTGGATATATAGCAGATAAAGTAACTCGGCTA
The DNA here is from genome assembly GCA_964639965.1 of uncultured Rhodospirillaceae bacterium. Lineage (GTDB taxonomy): Bacteria > Pseudomonadota > Alphaproteobacteria > Rhodospirillales > UBA2165 > TMED23. Next base: position 4,709 of record CAZXGI010000077.1, on the reverse strand, counting down.
GACATGGTGGCGACAATTGGCTACCTGATAGGTATTTTCATGATATGTGCTGTGGCGCTCCAATTTCTGTCCTTTATATTTGCCGCCGTCGCTTTGGCCATAGCAGGATTTATGATGGGTATTGTTATGCCTTCTAGAGATGTTCTTGTTCGTGCGGTTACACCAAAAGGAAATGCTGGCAAAGCATTTGGTTTTGTTAACTCTGGTTTTGGTTTTGCAGGTATAATCGGCCCTCTGATTTTTGGGAGAATTATGGATTCCGGTGCAGTAACGTGGATTTATTATGGGGCGGCAATATTCATGGGTTTGACAATCGTAGCTGCCTTAGCCGCTGGACGATTTGCACGATCTAAAACAATTTACCAATCCGCAGAATGACTTTTACCAGTCATTCCTTAGTTCACGCAGTTTAATAAATATAGTTTTTTCATCTAAATTTTCTGGCAAGTCGGAAAATCGTTTTCTGAGTTGAGCAATAATACTTTTGCTATCTAGGCGAAAGAAAGTGTTTATCTCTTTTTCCAAGCCGAGGCTGGTTACCTTAGGTTGGTTAGGATCATAATCTTCTAATTCTGATAAAAGTTCTTTTGCTTTCTCATTGTCGGGTTCTCGATCCAGAGTGAATTCAAGATTGTTAACTATGTAATCGTGACCCGGGTATATTAAGGTGTGATCAGGTAATTGAGCGAGCTGAGCACTAAAGGTTGAATAGAGAGCTTCAGGGTGTCCTCCACCTTTACAGTTGCCAGCGCCGGCGTTAAACATCGTATCACCAGCAAAAAGGGCAGGAACGTCTGTTTGGGAGAGCAGACAAATATGACTCATAGTATGACCGGGAGTATCCAAAGCCTCAAGTTCAACCGAGCTACCAACTTTAACAACATCGCCAGCTTTAAGCCCAATATCCATTCCAGGAATTTGGTCGTTTGCTTGCGCGTGGGCAATAACTTTAGCACCGGTAGCATTGACAACGTCCTGATTGCCACCAATATGATCATGGTGGTGATGAGTGTTTAGGATTTGAGTTATTTCCCAACCCTTTATTTTTGCCGAAGCCAGACATTTCTCAGAGTCTAGAGGATCAATCGCTAGAGCTTCGCCCGTTTCGGGGCAAGCAATAAGATAATTGAAATTACGGAAATTATTCGCGGTCCATATTTGTTCTACAAGCAAGGTAGCCTCCAGATCTATTCTAACAGAATATAAACAATCATACTTATTTATGATGAATTAACTGTTAGCAAAATATTTTTTTCAGCATTGTTCTATCTTGTCGCCCATCCTATCTTAATTTTATGCAAGTAAAAATAACAAAATTGACTTTATTTGAAGGTGCCCAGGAGTTGAGCAAAAGAGATGAAGATCTAGCGCGTATAGTGACTGAAATAGGTTTACCTAATTTGCGGTCACGAACCCAAGGTTATAATTCAATTTTGAATATCATATGTGGGCAACAAATTTCAACTTCAGCTGCCAAGGCAATAGGTAAACGTCTGGCCGCGATTGAAAGCCCAATGACATATAAAACAATATTGAAGGTCGGTCCTGAGAGATTGCGATTAGCAGGTTTGAGTTCCCCAAAAGTAAAATACGCATTGGGTATTGCAGAGGCAATTGAGAGCGGAGAGTTTAGTTTTCGAGAAGTTGCTCGCATGTCTGATGAAGAGGCGATTGAAGAGATGATGAAACTAAAAGGAATTGGCCGTTGGTCTGCCGAAATATATCTTTTATTTGTTTTGCGTCGACCTGATTTGTGGCCAGTTGATGATCTTGGTATAATCAAAGGTTACACGCATTTAAAGGGTTTGAAAAAATATCCCAATCGCGAGAAGATGATAAAAATTGGAGAGCCTTGGAGGCCGTGGCGTAGCGTAGCTGCACGTTTGCTATGGCACTACATAAATTGGATCGAGCACAAAAATTAAGAATTTTTCTGTCTGCACTAAAATGTTTAAATGCAAAAAGGTTATATCTATTTATTATTAGAATAGTGGTACAGTATGTACCCAGATATGTGATTTTCTATGATTAAAATTCAGTAACTGATTTAAGGTTGCTTTATATTTTAGAGTATGGATGCGGAAGCTAAAGAAGATAAAAAAATATATAACTAATAATTTAATGGAAATATTATGAATGCTCCAACTATAGACTTATTTAGCGATACAAAAACGAAACCGAGCAAGCCAATGCTTAGTGCCATGATAGCTGCAGAAATGGGAGATGAGCAAGCAGGCGAGGATCCGACGACTATCGAGCTTCAAGAGCGCGTTGCTTGTCTTCTTGGCAAGGAGGCAGCCCTATTCGTTCCTTCTGGCACAATGTGTAATCAAATAGCCATTGCGGTTCAATGCCAAGCCGGTGACGAGATTATTGCGGACAAAACAGCACATATTATTAACTTTGAAGCTGGAGGAGCTGCAATTTTCGCAAGAGCAATGATTAAGCCATTAGAAGGTCTGCGGGGACAATTTTCTCCAAGACAGGCTGCTGAAGCTATACGTTCAGGGTTCAGGCATGCTCCTTCATCAAAAATGATAGCTGTGGAGCAAACAGCTAATCTCGGCGGAGGAAGTATTTGGCCGTTAGATGTCTTGAAATCACTTCAGGCATTATCTTTTGAACATAAACTTGTCATGCATATGGATGGCGCCCGATTACTGAATGCTGTGGTGGCTAGTGGTGTTGCTGCGGCAGACTATGCTGCAACCGCCGATACGGTTTGGATAGATCTCTCAAAGGGGCTAGGCTGCCCGGTAGGGGGTGTTGTCGCTGGCAGCAAAGATTTTATTGCACAGGCTTGGCCGTGGAAGCAACGCCTCGGAGGATCGATGCGGCAATCCGGTATTTTAGCCGCTGCAGGATTATATGCGCTTGAACATAATGTTGATCGTTTGGAGGAGGATCATTCCAACGCTAAAATTTTAGCAAATAGATTGATGCAAATCCCCGGTATCAATATTGACCCAGAAACCGTGGAGACTAATATTTTGATAATTGACGTTTCTGAATCACCACTTTCAGCGCTTGATATTTCGGAGAAGCTGTTATTGAGCGGTGTACGGGTAGGAGCTATGGGGCCTAACAGTATGCGAGCAGTTACCCACCTAGATGTAGATGAGAATGATGTAAATAGGACTGCGGATATATTTGAGAAAATATGTGGTTAGTTGATTTTAAAATTAAGTTTGGAGTGCGCCGTACGGAGTGCAACTTCAACGTCTTCTGGCCGATCGGCTTTTGCAAAAATGAAACCCAAATATTTATTGCCGTCAGGTAAAGGCAGTAAATGGTCCCCTATGTGCATGCTAATCGTAATGTTGTGAATTCCTTTGACAGCGTGAGCTTCTATGGTTCCGCCGATATGCTCAAGGGTACCGGCTTTTGGTATAGGTATCATCATTACCCCTGAAGCCTTAGGTTGTCGTTTTCCATCTATTGGTTTATTCAATGCATGACGTAAGATTAAATCTTCAAGTGTTAGTCCTCCGGTGAATTCTAGGCTCCGTGAACATAGACCTCCAATCGAACGGGCGGCCATATCGATTACCCACGGCCCGGTTTTATTGCTTGACCGAGTCGTTGGTAGTATCCGTAACTCTATGTGAATTGGGCCCTCTAAAATCCCGATAGCATTTGCCGCTTGTTCTGCCATTTTTTCAATTTTTTCCTGCGTCCTGCTGTGTTTTTTGGACGGCGTAATATATATTGTTTCTTCAAAGTAGGGACCTTCTAAAGGGTCGGGTTTATCAAAGAGGGCTAATAAAGTTAGCTTTCCATTATTCATTATTCCTTCGAGAGCAATTTCTTCACCCTCGATATAATCTTCGATGAGTATTTTTGGTAGAATTGCAGTGTTGGTGTTTGTTTTTAATTTTAACAAGAGAGATTTGATCCGTTCAAATGCTTCTACAAACTCCTGTTGCGTGTTTGCTCGGATTACACCTTGGCTGGCAGAGAGGTTGAGAGGTTTCAGCACGCAAGGAAAATCTATTGACTTAGCCATTAAGCTTGGGTCATCTTCTAATCCAATAGTATTGTAATTTATAGAAGAGAGGTCGGCTTTTTTCAATTTTTGCCGTAGTAAAAGCTTATTAACTGTTGCCATAACAGCTTCCGGGCTGTTGTATCTAAGGCCTAGTATTTGCGATGCTTTGGCAGCGATGATGCCCGTTGTGTCATCAACTGCAACAATAGCGTTTATGGGAAAGGCTATGTGAAAATTTTCAATTTTATTTATAGCAGTTTTCGGATTTGAAAAATCAATAGTTAGCGAACCCTCTTGATTAAGTTCTTCAAGAACTTGTCGTTCATTTGAACCTACAGTTACGTCAACACCCAAGCGATGAGCCGCTGAAAGAAAATCTCTTACCCGGTAAGAAGTTGATGGTATCAAAAGTAGGAGACGCGCCATTAGAGTCGTAAGAGTTGTTCTTTGGTCGGTTCTGCACAGCAAAACCAGGGCTCGCTCATGCTGGGAATGTTGTTTGATTTAGTAGGCTCAAAAGGAAGGGTCTTTTCACCTAGCCCACAGGCTATACATGTTACTGCGTAAATAGCTTTGAAGGTTTCAAATCGCGTAATTTCTTCTACCGAACAAGTCTCCACAATTTCTTGTACTTCCTTGAACAATTCCTCAACGCTTTCCTCTTGATTTTGCCAAGAATAACTTAAGGCTTCTTGGTCATAGCCTAACAAAAGCGGTTTAA
>CAZXGI010000076.1:0-11134 GCA_964639965.1 uncultured Rhodospirillaceae bacterium | reverse complement strand
AAACTGCAGGGGCTGTCAGATTGGTTTCTGGATGCGGATTATAAATACGATCCAAGATCTTAATTGGCTGATAAAGGCCAAAGCGAATTGTATCTTTCGACTTTTGCGCCCAAACGTTATCTGATAACAACAACATCGATACACTCAAGGTCATTACCATGGTAATTGATTTAAGTAGAACACCATATTTGAACATTTTTTCCCTCCGGTTTATATTATTATCATCAAGGCAGTGTTTGTATTTGGCCTTATTTTTTATTTATCCCAACGTTAGAATTGTTATAAACTTAAGTCAACATAGCTTGCACTATTCGAGCCCTACTTTATGAAGGATACGAAAAATATAGATTAAATCGATAAATATCTTTAATGGAGAATTTATTAAGATGAAATTTGGAATTTTTGATCACATCGATAAATCTAATTTAAACCTTTGTGACCAGTTGGACGATAGACTAGAATATGTAAAAGCCGCTGAAGATTCAGGGTTCTATAGCTATCATGTTGCCGAACATCATGCGACACCACTAAATTTAGTACCTGTCCCGGGTGTATATTTAGGTGCAGTCGCCAATGCAACGTCAACTATACGAATTGGCCCGCTTTGTTACCTCTTACCCTTATACTCACCACTTAGATTAATCGAAGAAATATCTATACTTGACCAATTGTCTCATGGACGCCTGGATGTTGGAGTTGGTCGCGGCGTTTCACCTTTTGAACTAAATTACCATAATGTCGACCCAAAAACATCTGTGGAAATATTTCTTGAGGCACTCGAGACGATTAAGTATGGACTAACCCACGAAAAATTAAATCATAAAGGCAAACACTATAAATACACAGATGTGCCGATGGAATTACGACCATTTCAAAAACCACATCCGCCAATCTGGTATCCATCATCAAATCCCGAGGTTGCACCTTTAATCGGTGAAAACGGCTATAATTTTGTTACCCTAGGGGCAACAGAACAAGCAAAGAAAACTATCGATGGTTACAAAATAGGTTTTAAAAAATGTGGAAAGCCATCTGGCCCAGCCCTAGATTTTAATGACGGCACGGTTATCGGTATTAGCCGACATATTGTAGTTGGAGAAACAATGGAAGAGGCGATGAAAATTGCACGACCGGCCTATTCACGATGGCATCAGAGCCTTATTAAACTGTGGGTTGAAAATAAAGTCGAGGGCCCTGCTTTTGCTAGGGGAACAGTCTCTGATATCCAAACTGCAATCGAAGCCGGAACCGACATAGTCGGCAATCCTGAGCAGGTTTGCAAAGAAATAACCCGGCAAGTCAAGGAACTCGGTGTTAATTATATGCTATGCCAATTTTACTTTGGGGATATGTCCCATGAAGACGCTATGCGTTCGATCAACCTTTTTAAATCAGAAATAATGCCACAGGTATCCAAGCTTTAATTATGTCCATTCACGAGCAATTCTTTTTGTAAATATAGATTTAATGTAAACATTTTACTTGTGGTAAGGATGCCCATTCAAAATACACTGAGCTCGGTATACTTGTTCAAGCAACATGACCCTCGCTAACATGTGGGGCCAGGTCATAGAACCCATTGAGATACTAAGATTAGCTTTATCGAGAATAACGTTATCAAGACCTTCGGATCCACCGATGGCTATTGCTAGATCATTGATCCCACCATCCTGCCAATCAAGAATATTATTGGCAAAATCAACGCTCGACAGTGCCAAGCCTTTCTGATCCATTGTTATCAAAAAAGCACCTTTCGGGACTTTAGATAATAGCAAATCCGCTTCTTTCCTTTTTATTTGTTCTGCTCCGAACGAATTTTTGACCTCAACTTCCTTGAGGATCAAAGACCACCTCAAACGCCTAGCATAAAAATCCCATAGATTTTTCTCCGGACCCTTTTTCATTCGGCCAACTGCTAAAATGACGATGTTCATTCTGGATAACGATAGAGGTTAAGCAACTTCATCAGACTGCGGCAACTCACCACCCCAGATCTTTTCTAGTGCATAAAATTCTCTGATTTCTGGTCGAAAAATATGCACAATTAAGTCTCCCCCATCAATAAGAACCCAATCATTATTATCCATACCTTCGAGTGAGATTTTGGTCACACCAGTCAATTTTATTTTTTCTTTAAGATGAATGGCCATAGCTGCAACTTGTCTTTGGGATGTGCCAGTTGCAATAATCATATGATCGGCAAAACTGGTCTTACCGATAAGATTGATAACCACGACATCTTGAGCCTTATCATTCTCTAGCGACGCCATTGCAGTATCCAAAAGTCCTGTCGCACGAGTTCCAAGATTCACTTTTGACTTACTTTTTGATCTCTTTTTCGTCTTTTCTTTACTAGGAATAGTATGAATCTCCATTAGTTTTTTTTGCATAGAATTATTAATAAAATTTTATCGCGCCGATACCAGACCGGACACGCGTCGCAGAAATTGCATCTGGTTTTATATTAAGAAAAGACCAAGCTGGCGCTTGTATATTACTTAAACGATGCACCTGCCTCTCTTCTATTCGATAACGAGCAAATCTTTTGGCAGCAAATCCAGCTAGAGCTCTTTTAGTGTATGTTGGCCGGGTAAAAATCGCAATGGGAACTGCGCGAAAAATAAGCTGCCAATCTTTCCATTTTGATATTTGCATTAAATTATCTGCACCCATCAACCAAACAAATTTAGCTTTTGGATAAATTTGTTTCAATTTTGATAAAGTTTCGGCTGTATACATTGTACCGAGTTCAAATTCAATCTCTGTAACCTTGATGCGTGAGTCTTTAGGCATTTTTTCCGCTGATTCAAATCGAATATTAAAATCTAGCATTCCATTAGAAGGTTTTAGAGGATTTTGTGGCGAAACCATCCACCATACCTCATCAAGATGCATAAGATCAAGGGCTTGCCGGCTAACATGCACATGCCCCCGGTGAGCTGGGTTAAAGGAACCGCCCAATATACCAATCCGCTTTTGCGTAAATAAATTGTCTTTTGTAAAAACGGCAGCCTTCACTCTATATCTCCAAAGATTGTATAGGAACCATGAATTTTAAAACTTACCCATAATTCACATATTCAAAATACTGACAAAAAACCCTTTCATCAACAACCCTTCCATTAAATCCAGAAGCAAAATAAGTTGAATATTCCAGTTGAAATACCGCAGAAATTTCAATGGAGTTTGAAGTTTTATGGACGTATTTGACCATTACCACGAACAATATATTTGAAGGTGGTAAGTTGCTCAACGCCCACTGGCCCACGCGCATGCATTTTTCCTGTCGAAATACCTATCTCTGCACCCATGCCAAACTCACCACCATCGGCAAATTGAGTAGACGCATTGTGTACGGCTATAGCGCTGTTAACTCGTTTCAAAAAAAACTCCGCTCGATCTGTATTATTCGTAACAATAGCATCAGTATGTTCTGTACCATGTCGGTTGATATGGGAAATTGCCTCCTCAACACCATCAACCTGACGAATACTAATAATTGAATCTAAATATTCGGTATCCCAGTCAACTTCAACCGCTGCAGAAACTCGATCATCAAATTGCTGTATTTCGGCATCTCCTCTTATCTCACAACCGGCTTGAAACAGAACATCTAAGATAGGTAATAGGTGTGTGCCAACAGCCTCCCGGTCAATCAGCAAAGTTTCCGTCGCGCCGCAAATACCCGTCCTACGCATTTTTGCATTTAATACAATTTCGCGTGCCATTTCGGGGTTTGAATCAACGTTCACGTAAGTATGGCAAATACCCTCTAAATGTGCAAAAATTGGGATCTTAGCCTCTGTCTGAACCCGGTCGACCAACGAACGACCACCACGTGGCACGATCACATCAATAAAGTCTGTCATGGTCAACATTTCACCGACAGCATCTCGATCTTTTGTCGGAACCATCTGAATGGCACCTGTAGGAAGTTCAGAAGCCTCTAAAGCAGATTTTAGACATTCGAAAATAGCTGAACAAGAATAAAAGCTCTCTGAACCACCCCTTAAAATTGAAGCATTGCCAGACTTCAAGCATAAACCCCCCGCATCGGCAGTCACATTTGGCCGCGACTCGTAAATCACACCAATAACACCGAGAGGAACACCAACTCGCGAAATCGAAAGACCGTTGGGCTGGTCCCAACTATCAATAACACGGCCAATTGGATCGCTGAGCTCTGAAATAGCTTCCAATCCATTAGCTATAGCGTCAATCCGATCTTGATTTAACTCTAGCCGATCCAGCATCGCAGCCGTAAGACCTTTTTGTTTACCTTCCGCAATATCCCTTTTGTTAGCCTGAATTATTTTATCAACATCATCACGCAAATTACGTGCCGCCATTCTTATAGCTTGATCTTTAGCCTTGGATGAGCAGTTGGCAAGAACATGTGAAGCATCTTTCGCTTGTTTACCTATATCCTCCATAATTTTTTCAATAGCTTCAGACATCTCAATCACCTCAATTCATTGCTAGATCATCACGATGAATAATTTCATCTCGACCACGATACCCTAAAAGCTTAAGAATATCATCTGTGTTATGACCCTTAATCAACCGCGCGTCATCCGAAGAATAAGCTGTCAAACCACGGCCGATTTCTTTACCTTCCGCAGTTTGTATCACGATTGTATCCCCCCTTTGAAAGCTTCCTTCAACCTGTGCAACCCCGGCCGGTAATAGACTTCGACCAGCCTTAAGTGCGCTCACTGCTCCTTCATCAATAACGAATGTACCACATGGCTTTAATGTTCCAGCAATCCAATTTTTACGCGCGCTTTTTGGGTTACCGACTGACCGAAACCAAGTACATTTGGCCCCATCTTCAAGTGCCTGCAACGGCTTCATATGCTCACCTTTAGTAATGACCATGGAACAACCCGATCCGAGGCACTGCTTAGCAGCTTCCAATTTAGTAATCATTCCACCGGAACTATCATTTGAAGCTGCTATTCCTGCCATTTTCTGAATCTTTTCAGTTATTTCCGTGACCTCGGCAATAAGCTTTACGTCGTTATTAGTTCTTGGATCCCCTTCATAAAGACCATCAATATCTGAGAGTAGAACTAATAAGTCAGCTGAAACCATTACAGCCACTCGGGCAGCTAATTGATCATTATCACCAAAACGAATTTCTTCAGTGGCTACAGTATCATTTTCATTAATCAAAGGTATAGCCCCAACCCCGAGTAAAGTAATCAAGGTCGATCGAGCATTAAGATAACGGCGACGATTTTCACTATCATCACGAGTTAGTAAAATCTGAGCAACAGATAAACCATGGCGCTCAAAACACTCTTGATAAGCGTGAGCCAGACGCACCATACCTGCCGCCGCAGCCGCCTGTTTTTCTTCCAAGCGCAAATCGCCTGATTTCAAATTCAGGTAACGCCTTCCTAAAGCTACGGCTCCAGAAGAAACTATAATAACGTCCTGGCCTCTTTTACGACACCGTTCAATATCTTCGGCTAAGGCCTCCAACCATTGACGTCTAAGGCTACCCGTCCCATTGTCAACCAAGAGTGAAGAACCAATCTTTATAACAATACACTTCGCTTCAGAAAAATTTTTTCTATCTAAAACATTTTTATTCATAATTGGTCTCATCCTGATCAAAAACTTCATTATCAATCAATTCGTTTGACTTAATCTTTCCTTCATAGGCAACCTTTATCGCACGAAATTCTATTACTGACTGTGAAACATCGCGCAAAGCCCGGTCAACACCTTTACCGGAAACCCCCGAAATAGCTATCACATCTTGCTGAGAAACTTCAGAAAGTGTCGACAGCTTCTCGCGCACAAGCTCCGGCGATAACGCATCGACCTTATTAAGAGCCACAATCTCGATTTTTGAACTCAATATCTCGCCATATTCTTCTAATTCGCCCCTAATCGTCGTATAGGATTTAATTATATTATCTTCTGTTCCATCAACTAAATGCAGCAAAACACCGCATCGTTCTACATGGCCTAAAAATCGATCTCCGAGCCCAGCTCCCTTGTGGGCTCCCTCAATAAGACCGGGAATATCAGCAAACACAATCTCGGATCCATCAACATAACCAACACCGAGATTGGGATGAAGGGTTGTAAAAGGATAATCAGCAATCTTTGGCCTCGCGCGCGTGACCGATGCTAAGAAAGTTGATTTTCCCGCATTGGGTAAACCTATTAAACCAGCATCCGCTATAAGCTTTAATTTCAGCCAAAGCCAATGTTCCTCCCCGGGCCAGCCATCTTCTGCTCGCCGAGGAGCTTGATTCGTTGAAGTTTTAAAATGGGCATTTCCTCTTCCGCCGTCTCCACCTTTGGCCAAGACTATACGCTGGCCAGGTTTCACTAAATCACCCAATAAATATTTTTTATCTTCTTTGAAGATTTGGGTACCAACAGGAACTTTTATGATAATATCTTCAGCTGACTTGCCATTTTTATTACGTCCTTCTCCATGACCACCACGGCGCGCTTTGAAGTGTTGCTGATAACGAAAATCTATTAGCGTGTTTAAATTCTCAACACATTCGATTACGATGGAACCCCCGCGCCCACCATCACCTCCATCCGGACCTCCGAATTCTAAGTATTTCTCACGCCGAAAGCCAACACAACCAGCTCCACCATCTCCACTTTTTATATAAATCTTTTGTTGATCCAGAAACTTCACAAGCGCCACCATAAAATGTTATGTGTCACAATATAGTTATTTCAAAAAATCCGAAAGAAAGTACGACAATTCTGACACTAAAAAAGGGGAATGAATAGCCATTCCCCTTAAATACGGATTGGCTATCGAAAAACTCAGGCCAGCGGTTCCACACCAACGAAAGTTTTCCCTGAACCCGCCTTCCTAAACTTAACCCTACCTTCGGTGAGCGCAAATATCGTATGGTCTTTGCCAATACCGACATTTTCACCTGGATGCCATTTTGTGCCTCGCTGCCGGACTATTATATTCCCCGCAAGAACGGATTCGCCACCAAATTTTTTTATGCCGAGACGACGACCAGCTGAATCGCGACCATTTCTCGACGAACCACCAGCTTTTTTGTGTGCCATATTTATTTCTCCTTAGTCGTCTTTGTACCAGTTTTCTTTTTAACTGGTGCTTTTTTTCCCGCTTCAGCTTTAGCCCCTGCTGCCTTCTTCTTAGCAGTAACTTTTTTCTCTGGGGCAGGTTTTTTATTCTTGGTATCCGTATCCTTCTTTGCAGCTGCCGGTTCCACAGTCGCGTCTTTTGTTCTTGGTTGCGCTTCAACTTTGACTTCAGGGGTCTTAGATTTGTTAGCTTTCGGCTTTTCCTTTATTTCTGTCTTTGAGCCACCATCTTCCGCGACTGTCGATTTTTTAGTTATTTTTTTTACAGCGCCTTTGCCATTGATATCTAAAACACGCAAAACAGTCTGATCCTGACGGTGACCTTTTTTACGCTTATAGCCTTGGCGTCGTTTTTTCTTAAAAACAATTACCTTATCAGCACGCGACTGATCCATTACTTCACAGTTAACCGCCGCATTAGATACCATAGGCAAGCCCACTTCTGGGTCTTTACCCTCTTCTCCAATAATCAGCACTTCATTTAGTTTTATCTTTGCGCCGGTCTCACCTAAAAGCTTCTCAACAACAATGACGTCGCCTGGTGATACTTTATATTGTTTACCGCCGGTTTTTATTACTGCGTACATAGCTCTCTATTCACTTAATTTTTTACCGTAAAGAAATTGTGCAACATCCCCAAAACCCTTTACAGAAGGCGCGGAAATTAGCGGTCAAAGAGGTAATTGTCAATGGGTAATAGTCCCAATTTATTTTGATTTTCCCATCTTTGAGTTGTCTAGTGAAACTCTTGGCAAAGTGACAAGGCAATGCAGAACAAATCTACGATAACATGGCTCGAACTCTTCATTGTGCTTAGTTCTGGAAATTAAAACTAGTGCCGTCAACACGATCCCAGTAAACGTCAAGTCTAGGATCCTCAACGCTACCACCTTGCAATAAAGCACCCTTTTCTACTTTTGGGTAAATCTGATCTGCCAAAAGTATTTTACTACCCGAGAGCCTTCGAACAATATGCCGTCTAGTCAAGAATTTAGGGTGTTCAACGCCTGAAGCCCCAATTAATTCACCAACGGCGGCGAGAGTATTATGATGGAAATTTCTCACTTGTGATGCTTTCTTACCTATATCTAATACCCGATACCGACGAGGATCCATCGTTGTAATACCGGTTGGACAGTGTCCAGATGCACAGTCCCTAGCCTGAATACACCCAAGTGCAAACATGAATGGCCTCGCCATATTGATCCAGTCAGCACCTAAAGCACAATGTTGTACAACATCATACGCACTGACGACCTTCCCCGAAGCAGCGATTTTTATTCGGTCACGTAGGTTAGCCCCTATAAGTGTGTTATCTACAAATACGAGAGCATCTTTAAGGGGTGATCCCAAATGATCTGTGAACTCGGCTGGCGCAGCACCGGTTCCGCCTTCAGCACCATCAACAGTTATAAAATCAACAAATTTCTGGCTGTTAACCATGGCCTTAGCGATCGCGATAAATTCCCAAGGATGACCAATACATAATTTAATACCAACAGGCTTACCGCCACTTAGCTCTTTCAATTCAATAACAAAAGTTAACAACTCGTCAGGTGTAGAGAATTCAGGGTGGGATGCTGGGGAAATGCAATCCTCTCCCATTGGCACTCCCCGTGTTGACGCAATTTCCTGGTTTACTTTGGTTCCAAGGAGCATCCCACCGTGTCCCGGCTTAGCACCTTGACTCAATTTAATCTCGATCATCTTTACCTGATCAAGCTTTGCCTTTTCCGCAAATAATTTTCTATCTAGACGCCCCTCTGATGTTCGACACCCAAAATAGCCGGTAGAAATTTGCCATACCAAATCGCCGGCTCCCGCCTCATGATATTTTGATAATGACCCCTCACCCGTATTATGCGCAAATTTACCCATTGCAGCCCCAGTATTTAGAGCTTGAATGGCAGGAGGTGACAAAGCACCAAACGAAGTGCCTGAAATATTTAATAGCGACATCTGATAGGAGTGATCCCCCTCACCAACAGTTGTATAAAAATCATGTGACACAGAGTGTATTGGCGTTAATGAATGATTGAGCCAGGTAAAATCTTCTTCATACATATTTTCTATAGAACCCAGAGGCCGTGCGGCTGCAATAGACTTTGCACGCTGATAGACCATTGACCTTTGATTTCGTGAATATGGAAGTTCATCTTTATCATCTTCCCAGAAATACTGGCGAAGCTCCGGACGGAAACTTTCAAAGAAATAGCGCATATGACCGACGATAGGGAAATTTGCTCGCACTAAACTCGTTTTTTGAAAAAAATCAAAAATACCAACCGCAGTTAAAAATATCGCTAATATTAAAATAGGTGCAAGCAAGGGCATCATAAGTACCAGAGGTATCAGTATGATTGATCCTACCGCCGAATATAGAAGTGCTGAGTAACGTCCCCATAAAAAATCCATTACGCCCACCCAAAATGGTTTATCTAGATATGTATTTAATCTTCATTCTGAAATTGAAGCAAGAACTGTATTCTAAAGATCAAGAGATTACCTGTTCACGCAAACGAAATCGCTGCAGCTTACCCGTTTGTGTTTTGGGAAGTTCATCAACAAAAATGATTGATCGGGGATACTTATACGGCGCTATTTCCGTTTTTACGAAGTCTTGTAACATTTTAACTAACCCTGCATCGCAGTTAAAACCTTCTCTAGCAACAACAAAAGCTTTAACAATATTACCACGGTCCGGATCCGGTGATGCAACAACAGCGCATTCAGCAACAGCCTCGTGTTCCAACAAAACCCCCTCAACTTCAGGCCCAGAAATATTGTAGCCGGAGGAGATAATCATATCATCAGCACGCGCAATATATTTGAAATAACCATTTTCATTCATTTCATAAATATCGCCAGGAAAATTCCACCCATCTCGAACGTAAATTGCTTGACGTTCAGGATCATCAATATATTTGCATCCAGTTGGTCCTTGAACTGCAAGTTGTCCGGGAGTGCCTGGGGGAACTTCGTTTCCAGCGTCATCCACAACACGTGCTCTGTAACCGGGTATAGCTTTACCTGTATAACCTGCTTCCATCTCGTCCGGCGGAGCAGAGACGAATATATGAAACATTTCAGTTGATCCAAGACCATCTATCAAACGAATACCCGTAGCTTTTTTAAAAGCTTCCCACGTTGCTTTTGGCAAAGTTTCTCCTGCAGAGACACCTTGTCGAAGTGATGAAATATCATAATCCTGGACCAAATCCGCCATTGCCCGGTAAGCCGTTGGAGCCGTATAAATTTGTGTTACTTTATATTTTTCGATGGTTTCCAGTATCTTTTCTGGTAACGGGCTCTCTAGAAAACGACTTGATGCACCAAAACGCATAGGAAAAATAGCAATCCCACCAAGCCCAAAGGTAAATGCCATCGGGGGCGTACCCGTAACAATATCATCAGGCTCTAATTTAGCGATATATCGACCACAGGTATCTGCCGTCGCAATCACATCCCTATGAAAATGCATGGCTCCTTTAGGTTGGCCTGTCGTACCTGACGTAAAAGCTATTAAGGCTATGTCATCAGCGGCGGTATTTATATTAGCATATCTACCTGTTTTTTTTGCACACAAATTTTCAAGTGTTGCTTTCTTACCGCCATTACCTAAAGAGGAAAAATAAAGTGTATGCTTAATACCGCTGGTAAGACCCAATGCACCTTCCATTTCTTCAGCGAGGTCTAAATCACAAAGCGCTATTGAAACATTCGCTCGATCGATCGAAACCTGAATTTCCCGGGCACGTAGCATAGGCATCGTAGTCACGCAAATTCCACCAGCTTTTAAAACGCCAAACCATGCCGCTAAAAGCATAGGAGTATTAGGAGCCCGCAATAAAACCCTGTTTCCAGTTATCAATCCACAATCTTCTGTCAAAACCTCAGCAATGCGGTTTGCCCGATCCAATAACTCAGAATATGTCCAACTGACATCACCTAAATGCACAACATTATTATTATTAAATCCCTGATTAATGGCATTGTCTAAAAGTTCCGTTGCTACATTCATGTTGTCAGG
>CAZXGI010000075.1:0-11203 GCA_964639965.1 uncultured Rhodospirillaceae bacterium | reverse complement strand
TGAAACTCCCCGCTCGGTAATTAAACCGGTTATTAGTCGGCGTGGTGTAACATCAAAAGCATAATTTGCTACTGGAGTGTCATCGGGAGTGATTTGAATTTCAGATTGATCTCCAGATATATTCTTACCCGATATAAGAGACACCTCTGAGCTTTGACGTTCTTCAATCGGAATATCCAAAACACCATCCTCAACTGTCCAGTCAATGGTGCTTGATGGGAGGCCCACATAAAATGGTATGCCATTGTCTTTCGCTGCAAGAGCCTTCAAGTAGGTGCCTATCTTATTACAGACATCGCCAGTATAGGTAGTTCGATCTGTACCTGTGATTACCAGATCGACCATCCCATGTTGCATTAAGTGGCCTCCAACATTATCAACAACAACCGTATGTGATACCCCATGCTGACCGAGTTCCCATGCTGTAAGACTTGCTCCTTGATTTCTTGGTCTAGTTTCATCAACCCAAACATGTACATCTATACCTGCATCGTGTGCTTTATATATCGGCGCCAATGCAGTTCCCCAATCAACAGTCGCCAACCAACCTGCATTACAATGAGTAAGGATATTAACGACTCCGTCGTTTTTCCTTTGTTCGGCCAGCTCACTAATTATCTTGGCCCCGTGGTTACCTATACTGGAGCAAATCTCGACATCTTCATCACTAATCTCCTTAGCTCTTTCGTAGGCCGCTAGAATACGATGTTCTTCCGGTTTTTGCTTTAATAAATCTCGCATATTATCTAAAGCCCAGCGAAGGTTTACGGCAGTAGGCCGAGTCGAAATTAGTTGGTCATATATATTATCTATGTTTTGATCTGACGGATCTTCGTTCATTGCTAAAGCAACGCCATATGCAGCAGTAGCCCCTATTAGTGGAGCCCCACGCACCCACATATCTTTAATAGCAACTGCAACATCGTCCACCGACTCTAATCTTTTAATCTTAAATTCATGTGGTAATCTTGTCTGATCTATGATTTCAACCGCCCAACCATCAGACGCGAGCCAAATCGTCCTAAAAGATTTACCATCAACCTTCATTTATTTAAGCACTCTACCAGCAACAGCATCGAGGGTTTTCACAACAGATGGATCCCGGGCTTCAGGTGATGTGATTATCGCATTATCAAGAGCTGTATGACACCCGCTAGCACACACAGCTTTACGGTTAGATAGATCGGGAATAATCTCTTTTACTAAAGAGCTTGCGTTTTCAGCATTACCTAGAAGAACCTTCACTATAGCATCAACTGTAACGTCATCATGACCAGGATGCCAACAATCAAAATCTGTTACCATAGCAACGGTGGCGTAACACATCTCGGCTTCACGCGCTAATTTAGCCTCTGGCATATTGGTCATACCAATTACATCACATCCCCATTCTTTATATAGCATTGATTCGGCCTTACTGGAAAATTGGGGACCCTCCATTACAAGATATGTTCCACCTTTAACGCATTTAATACCAAGTTTCTTTGCTCCTGCTTCCAAAACATCGCCAAGTCGTGAACATACTGGATGCCCAAATCCCACATGAGCTACCAGCCCTGTTTGAAAAAAAGTTTTTTCCCGAGCAAACGTCCTATCTATAAATTGATCGACTATGACAAATGTTCCCGGATCCAACTCCTCTTTAAAAGACCCACAAGCTGACAAGGAAATAATTTCTGTTACGCCCACTCTTTTAAATGCATCAATATTCGCTCTGAAATTTAATTCCGATGGTGGGATCTTATGACCTCGACCATGCCTAGGGAGAAAAACCAATTGTTGGCCAAGTAATCGACCAAATAAAAATTCGTCAGATGTTTCTCCAAATGGGCTTTCAACTCTCTCCCACCGAACGTCACTTAAACCGTCTATATCATATAAACCGCTTCCACCAATAATTCCAACAATAGGGTTTCTCGACATAACCGACCCCCTTATTCAGTGATAATTTTGGCTTTTTCGATAATTACCTGCTTACTAGGTACATCGCTTGGGAATGGTCCCCCTGGTCCAGTTTCCAAGCGCGAGATTCGGCCAACAATATTCATACCATCGATCACCCGTCCAAATGCCGTATAGCCCCAACCTTGCACTGACTTTGATCGATGGTTCAGGAATCCGTTAAATTTAACGTTTATAAAGAACTGGTTTGTTGCAGAATGCGGGTCATTTGTCCTAGCCATTGCAATCGTCCCTCGTTCATTTGGGATGCCTTTATCAGCCTCATTCTCAATTGGTCCCCGCGTCGGCCTTTTGTTATAATTTTTATCAAAACCTCCGCCTTGTATCATGAAAGCCTTTATTACGCGGTGAAAAATTAAACCATCATAATGGCCGTCACGAACATATTGTAAAAAATTCTCCACAGTCTGCGGAGCGCGGTCAGGTTCTAATTCTACCGTAAAATCACCTATATTCGTCTTGAAATAAACTTTAGGTTTCCCAGCTGCCTGTAAATTACCTATAATCGCAAACATGGTTACGATTGGCAGAATTCCCATAATAATATTTTTCATTCAATATTCTCCTGATGGCACAAAAAAAGGGCGTCCAGACACTATAAACTAACTGAACGCCCTATCTTCGAAAACCTTTTTCTAGTGCAACTTTGCCCAAACTTGTCGTTTAATTGCATAAAGCATGGCGCTCAAAACAAGCAGGAATATAATTACTTTAATGCCAAGACGTTTTCGATCTTCAAGTTCAGGTTCAGCAGTCCAAATCAAAAACGCCGTTACGTCTTTTGACATCTGTTCAACCGTCGCCTTTGTGCCATCAGAATACTCTATCGCGTCATCTTCCAATGGTGCTGCCATAGCAATTTGCGAACCAGAAAAATACGGATTGTAGCTCATCCCCTCCGAAACCTTAAAATTGGTGGGGGCATCCTTATATCCTGTTAGGAGTGCGTGAACGTAATTTGCTCCATTAATACGCGCTTTAGTCATCAAACTTAAATCTGGTGGTAACGCTCCATCATTAGCAGCACGTGCAGCCAAATCATTTGGATAGGGAGGAAATATTCGATCAAAAGGCTTAGCTGGACGCATAATCAATTCGCCGTCTTTATGGGTCTCGCCCTCTTCATTGGGACCCGCAGGCACTTCAACGTCGGCGATGATTTCCTTGATTTCATCAGCAGAGAAACCGATTTCTGATAAGTTGCGGTAATATATTAATCTCACGCTGTGACAAGAAGAACAAATTTCGTTATAGACCCGCCAACCACGCTTTAATTGTTTGCGATCAAAATATCCAAAAGGCCCATCCGTCGTCCAAGATTGATTAGAAGGTTTTGCAACATCACCGGCAGCCCTTACAGTGCCGTTATAAATACAACTCAAAAAAATCATAAAGCATGTTAGCGAGAGAGCATGTCCAAAAATCCGCTTTGCCATCAGCTACTCTCCTTCAAATCAGCGTCTTCAGTTATAACAGCTGCACTTATGCTGTCCGGCAATGGTTTAGTTTTTTCGAAACGCCCAACTAATGGAAGAAATATTACCAGATGTACAAAATAATACAAAGTGGCCAAACGGCCGACAAGTAGCCACATACCCTCGGCTGGCTTAGCACCAACAAAGCCTAAAATAATGGTATCTAGCAAAAATAACCAAAATAACCAAAAATAAGTCGGACGAAAATTTGCGCTACGTACCTTTGAGGTATCCAACCATGGCAGCAAAGCCAGCAAGATTATTGAAGCAAACATAGCTATTACACCCGCTGTCTTTGCAGGTATAATTACCGGTAATATATTCCATACATCAACAAAATTGTCAGGAACTGCTCGCAAAATTGCATAAAACGGTAAAAAATACCATTCTGGCACGATATGGGGCGGTGTCACCAAAGGATTAGCTTCTATATAATTATCTGGTTCTCCAAAAAAATTTGGCGCGAAAAAGACAAACCCTAAAAAAATCACCAAGAATATGCCAACCCCAAAAGCATCTTTAGCTGTATAATATGGATGAAAAGGAATTTCATCTTTATCCCCTTTTACCTCTATTCCAAGCGGGTTATTTGATTTATGCGTGTGGAGGGCCCACAGATGAAGAAACACCAACGCAAAAATAATGAATGGTAACAAGTAATGAAGAGCAAAAAACTTGTTCAGGGTTGGATTATCCACCGAAAAACCGCTCCACAGCCACTGCACTATTGTTTCGCCAAAGAAAGGTATGACAGAAAACAAATTCGTTATCACGGTGGCCCCCCAAAAACTCATTTGCCCCCATGGCAATACGTACCCCAAGAATGCCGTAGCCATCATTGCTAGAAAAATAGCAATACCAATTATCCAAAGTAGTTCTCTTGGCTCTTTATACGAGCCGTAATACATGCCGCGGAAAATATGTATATAAACCACTATAAAAAACATTGAAGCACCGTTCATATGAACATAGCGAATTAGCCAACCGTAATTAACATCACGCATAATACGCTCGACCGAGTCAAATGCCATCGAGGTATCACTAGTATAGTTCATCGCAAGAACTACTCCGGATGCAATCATGATGACCAAAACGAACCCAGCCAAAGATCCAAAATTCCAAAAGTAATTCAAATTACGGGGGGTTGGGTAAGTCACTATCGAATGATCAAGAAAAGTGAATACTGGTAGACGATGGTCTATCCACTTAACTATAGGATTTTTCCAGGTTGGGCTGCTCATTCTCTGATTTCCTAACCTATAACAATGTTTGTATCATCCGTAAATTTGTACGGAGGTACTTCTAGATTTTTTGGTGCTGGGCCCTTCCTGATTCGGCCAGAAATATCATAGTGTGAACCATGGCACGGACAAAACCAGCCATTATATTCACCTTTTACATCACCACCCTTCTGGCCAGATGGAATACAACCTAAATGGGTACAAATTCCAATTAAAATAAGCCACTCGGGTTTCTGGACTCTGTCAGCGTCACTCTCGGGATCTGGCAAATCAGCCATCTTAACCAATTTTGCCGTTTCTATTTCTTTTGCTGTCCTTTTTCGAATAAATACTGGTTTTCCGCGCCATATGGCGGTGATGCTCTGACCTTCTTCAATTGAACTAAGATCTAACTCGGTTGAAGCGAGAGCCAGTACATCCTTGGAAGGGTTCATACTATCTATAAATGGCCAAGCAGCAAAAGCTGCTCCGACAACTCCAACCGCTGCCGTCGAATATAACAAAAAATCACGTTTTGGTTCATCTATTTCATCGTGTTCTAGTTCTTCAGAAGTTGAACCTATGTCGGCCATACTTAATCCCTCTTAAACCACTGCAAATATAAAATATTGAGCAAAATTCAAATTGTTTGGAAGTCTCTATTAATTTAATACCCACGCCGTTGATTGTGCCAAGGTATAATGCAGAATAACACTTTAGAAAAGTAAAAACAGGCATTTGATATAAATTTTTTGGTAAGAAAAATAAATCAAAGTTTCATTGATTCTGATCAAGGATTAAGAATGTGAGAATTGCTATATTTGAACCGGATATTCCACAAAATGCTGGGGCGATAATGCGTTTAGCTGCTTGTTTTGATATAAGTGTTGATATAATTGAACCATGCGGATTTATTTTTAGTGATCGAAAACTAAAACGGTCTGGAATGGATTATATTGAGCACGTAAATATGAAATCTCACACATCGTGGGATACCTTTTATGATTGTCAACGGACTGGTGAAAAAAGTCGAATAATTTTGCTCACCACTAAAGGTGATGTGATCCACACAAAATTTAAATACAAACCAAACGATATACTACTACTCGGGCGGGAAAGTTCCGGTGTTCCTGACACTGTACATAAACAATCCGATGCGCGTATAATCATCCCAATGACAACTAAAAGCCGAAGTCTGAACGTTGCAAATGCAGCTGCAATTGTTCTAGGGGAAGCTCTCCGCCAAACTGATTCTTACCCGAAATAGAAAGTTAAATTGATGAAAAACATCGAAAAACAGAAAAAAATAGCGGGCAATTGGTTTGAAGAATTAAGGGATGATATGTGCAAGGTTTTCGAATCCATTGAAAATAATGTGGATGGTGCTTCAGAAATTATGGAAATGACACCTGGTCATTTCGTGAGAAAAAGCTGGGAACGTCCAGAAGGAAAAATAAATGGCGGCGGCGGCGTCATGTCAATTATGCGAGGACGGGTTTTTGAAAAGGTTGGAGTAAATGTATCAACAGTTTTTGGAGAATTTTCGGAACAATTTAAGAATTCCATTCCGGGTGCCGCAGAAGATCCGCGCTTTTGGGCTTCTGGTATTTCTTTAGTTGCTCATCCTCGTTCACCTCACGTACCAATTGCGCATATGAATACTCGCATGATTATTACTAGCATCCAATGGTTTGGAGGAGGTGGAGACCTAACTCCAATATTTCCAATAGACCAAGACACAAAGGATTTCCATACTGCCTTTAAAAAAACTTGCGATACACATGA
Source organism: uncultured Rhodospirillaceae bacterium (assembly GCA_964639965.1). Lineage (GTDB taxonomy): Bacteria > Pseudomonadota > Alphaproteobacteria > Rhodospirillales > UBA2165 > TMED23. The sequence goes on along the minus strand of CAZXGI010000075.1, from coordinate 4,761 downwards.
CAAAAAATATTACCCAAAATTCAAAAAATGGTGTGATGAATATTTTTTCTTACCTCATCGAAATGAAACAAGAGGTGTTGGCGGCATTTTCTACGACAATCTGGCAACAGACAATTGGAATGCCGATTTTGCATTCACAAAAGATGTTGGTAAGACTTTTAAAAATATTTATTCAGATATCGTATGTAGACGCATGAACCAGACTTGGAGTGAAGAAGAAAAAACTGCCCAACTAGTTAAACGTGGCCGCTATGTCGAATTTAACTTGATTCACGATCGGGGAACAAAATTTGGCCTTATGACCGGTGGCAATACGGAGGCCATTTTAATGTCCCTGCCACCAACGGCAGCCTGGAAATAAAACTACCACTAATAGTGTAAAGGAAGATAAAATAATCAACGAAATTATTTATAGGTTTGATATTTATTAAACGATTTGAAAACAAAGTTTGAACATCATGAAAGAAAAAACATTTGATGAAGGATCTTTTTCTAATTTTTTTTCTAAAAAATCAAAAGATTCAGGTTCTAGTGTTAATTTAGCAAACCCCAACTCAAACGAGTTGACCAAAGGCCAAACTCTGTGTGGCGACCTGAACATCCGAATTGATTCTGATGGCTTGTGGTTCTATCATGGATCGCCTATTGGGCGCAAAGAACTAGTTAGACTATTTGCATCTGTTCTTAGCATAGATAATGAGGGCAGATATTGGCTTACTACACCAGCCGAAAGAGGCCAGATAATTGTTGAAGATGTTCCATTCATGGCAGTTGAAATGACTGTCCGAGGAAAAAATGAAGATAGTATTCTTAGATTTCGAACTAATGTTGATGATGAAATAACTGCTGACAGCACACACCCAATCCGTGTAGAAATCAATCCTAAAACGGAAGAGCCATCACCTTACATTATGGTTAGAGATGGCCTCGAAGCACGATTAACCCGTGCAGTATTTTATCAAATGGTTGACCTCGGCATTGAAATGACGGTGGAAATGAAAAAAGAAGAGAGTATATATAAAGAACAAATATTTGGTGTATGGAGTAGTGGACAATTCTTTCAAATCGGAAATCTAACAAAATAAATTTAAGCCTAGAGGATTTTATTTCGCGTCTCAACGAGAGCCAGGGTAAAACTAAACCTCACCCTAATAAAAACACACTTGCAAATTCGTCGAGAGATCAAAATCAGAATGACACCAAAAACAGTGGCATGTTGCTTACACCAGCTGCTGTTTTAGTGCCAATTATTGTTCGAAATACTGGCTTAAATGTAATGCTAACCAAACGCACCGAGAACCTAAAGGAACATCCAGGCCAGATTAGTTTTCCTGGAGGGCGCGTCGAAAACAATGATCGTGATTTCCAACACACTGCTTTACGAGAGACAGAGGAAGAAATTGGCCTCCACCAAAAACAAATCAAAATAATTGGCACACTGGATCAATATATAGTCGGTACTGGTTATGTCGTGAATCCGATCATTGGAATAATTAAACCTCCTTTCAAACTAACCAGGCAGAAAGAAGAGGTTGCAGAGATTTTTGAAGTGCCTCTAGACTTTGTCACCTCACGGGAGAACTTCAAAAGATATGCACGAGAGTATAAAGGCAAAACTCGTCATCATTTTTCCATAACATGGAAAGAGTATTTTATTTGGGGTGCAACAGCTGGAATGCTTCGAAATTTATCAGAAAGGCTCTCAACAAATTGAGAGACATCAAACATGCGAATCTTTTTACATATATTTCTCCCGTTGGTTACACCAATTCTAATTTATGCTATTTGGGCCAAATTTGATGCGTATAGAAAGGGAAAAGGCCTTCCAAATTGGGAAGATGGCCATTGGTTCTGGGTGATAATTGCCGGGTTTATATTTACCGCCGTTTCGTTAATTTATTTAACTACACTTGGCGTAGACATAAACGGACTTTATCAATCACCAAGGATAGAAAATGGTACCATTGTCCCTGGACATTTCAAATAAATAGAATTTGAAAGTGCCAATCCCATTCAAAAAATTTGATATTAAACCTTGGTTAGAAAAACCCGAAATACATCAAATTCTATCAGCCATTACAAAAAATGGCAAAGATGCTCGATTTATCGGGGGCTGTGTGCGAGATCATATTTTAGGTATCCCAAATTATGATATTGATATTGCGACACAGGAATTGCCCCAGAACGTTATTTCATTTCTAAATAGCGCAGGCATCAAGACCATACCGACGGGTATTAAACATGGCACTATAACGGCGATAGCGAATGATGAAACCTACGAAATTACGACACTCAGACAGGATATCAAAACCGATGGCCGCCACGCCAAAGTAAACTTTACCGAAGACTGGCAACAAGATGCCGCGCGCCGGGATTTCACCTTTAATGCCATGAGTGTTGATATGGATGGTAACACGTTTGATTATTTCAACGGCCTTCAACATATCAATGCAAAAGAAATCCATTTCGTTGGACATGCAGCGGACAGAATAAAAGAAGATTATTTACGCATTCTCCGTTATTTTCGAATAATGGCGACCTTGGACATGAAACCAGGTGATCAAAATGAACTAAAAACTTGTGTAGATCAGGCCAATAAACTTAAGGAGTTATCAGGAGAAAGAGTTCGTGCGGAGCTTTTCAAGATACTTTCTTCTAACATCAATGAAAGAACCTTAAAATTAATGTATAAGATGGGCGTTCTCCAGATTATCCTTCCATCAGCAAGAAATCCCGATAAATTGAGCCATCTCATCCATCTTGAAACAGAAATCATAAATCTTGATTCTATTAAGCCTGATCCAATCCGAAGGTTAGCGGCACTTGTTGATCCAAACGTAAAAAACCAAAATGATATTGCAAATTCACTCAAACTTTCCAACCGCGAATATAAACGATTAACAACAATTTTAGACAAAAAATATAATCTTTCGCCAGATATGACTGAGAACGAAATTCGAGCAACTATTTTTAAGTTAGGGTCTGCCGCAATGATTGATCTAACATTGCTTAACTGGGCCAACCAGAAAAACCAATTTTCAACAACCAAACCAGCAACTGAGAATGAATGGAAAAATATTATTTCTGTAACTAATCAATTAAGAGGTAATGAACCTAGTCTACCTGTTAGAGGTCAAGACATAATTGATCTCGGCATACAACCAGGCAGAGAATTTTCTCAACTATTATTAAAAGTCGAAAAATGGTGGTTAAAAGGGGGATGTATCGCAGGCCGGATCGATTGTCTAGAAAAATTGAAATCACTTACTGCACCTCGCAACGAATAAATGACAATAAGCCTTTTGTAATACCGAAACGTAATATTAACTTAGTTGCTGTATAAACACCTTATATTCTGAAGCATCCATCAACTCATCGAAATCAGATGGACTATCTGGTTTAATCTCATAAAACCAACCTTCCCCTTCTGCATCTCGATTTACGATCGTGGGGTCACTTTCCAAAATCTTGTTCACACTCATTATTTCTCCATCAACTGGAGCATAAACTTCGGAAGCAGCCTTATTAGATTCAACCACGGCAACTTCGTCGTCCCTTTCAAATTTTCTCCCAATCTCCGGTAACTCTACAAACACAACTTCTCCTAGTTGCTCTTGAGCATATTTAGATATTCCCACTGTCCCAGTATCACCATGCATGAGGATCCATTCATGTTCTTTGGTATATTTCAAATTAGTCATTCTTTCATAAACCAATATCCAAATTCACCCTTAATGTTAGATGGTTAATTTTACCAACATCAATTACCAACAGGTGTTATGTATTATAACAAAGTTCTATATGCCAATCTTCACTTGTTACAACTTTATTTTATGCTTAGGTTTCGACGATTTTGTCTGTTACGTTCAAGTTGTTCAGCCGTTAACCGAAAACCAATATAAATTTTTGACCCGGGTCCTTTGCGCGTCTTTTTAAGCGGAATTTTTATTTCTACCTCATCGTCGGTAATTTGTATTGTATTGCGATTTTTTGGAAACCTTACTGTCACACTAAATTCCTGTTTCCCGGATGGTTTAGGGTAAAATTCCGGGATAGCAATGAAATAACCAAAATCTAATGAGCGGTTCTGAGCCGCGGGGCCCTTTGTAATCTCAAAATTTACTTTAAAAATTAATACAACCTGAGAGTAGGTACCTTTTTTCCCAACATATTTGCAATCGCCCTCAAAGCCAGTAATTTCAGCTTCATACATAATATCCGTTATATCTCTGCCTGGCCCAGAACGATAAGCTGTAATTATATTGGTATCAGCAAGCAGCTGGACTTTTGGGCAATTTGGAACAGGATAACTTGCCCAAGGATTGAAATCTTTAGCCGTGTCGCAGCTAATCAGAAATAATATTAAAAGACAAAAAGTGACAATCCTGAATCCACGTTTTGTCCTTTGATACGTAAAGATCGTTGAGATTGAGCTAATCATTAGAAAATACTATTCCTGTCCCATTAATTTTCAGGAACCTTTTTTGGCCTTCCTATCCAAGCCTTAACATGATGGAAAATCAATAAAACAATAGCCGCCCCAAGTGCAATACTTGAAATGCCTGGAGCTTTAATCAAAATTAGCACTGCTAAAACAATTCGCAAAAGAATCTCTACTATCGAAATATTCGCTGCGTCAAACTTCATTAGCGCAGTTGCCGCCAGGTAAAGTGAAACTATGAGTTTGAATATTAGCCAAAGTAGCGGACCCAATGAGACCGTTCCATCGTATCCAGGCAAATACGCCTTCGCGGAAGAACC
>CAZXGI010000074.1:0-11275 GCA_964639965.1 uncultured Rhodospirillaceae bacterium | reverse complement strand
AACAATCGAAGCAAATAAAATTAATGCCCGGCCAGAATAATCTCTGAGCCGGGCAAGTATCTTATTCCTTTGCATTATATTGGGCTTACTGTTTTTATTTACCAGCTTTGACTTTTGCGATTTCCGCTTTCATCATTGCCAAAGCAGCTTCGCCATCAACTCCTTTTTCCTTTGCTTTTGCCATCCATTTAGCCTGGAGTGGTTTCCATATTGCTTTGGCTTTAGCAACAAAAGGTGCCGGCATTGGGGTAATCTTAATGCCCATTTCTTTCATATGTTTGATGCCGTTCGTGTCAGCAAGTTCCCAAGCAGCGCCCAAATATTGTGCTCCATATTCGCCTGAAACACTCTCAATGAGTTTCTGATCCCGTTTGGAAATGCCATCCCAGACCTTTTGATTCATGTACATTTGAAAAACAGTTGCATAAAGGCCTCCAGGAGGAACCGTCGTATATTTGACTAATTTGCCCAACTTAAAGTTCTTAATGCCTTCAAATGTTAAAAACACACCGTCTGCAACGCCCTTGGACAACATATTATGCACCTTCAGGATAGAGGCAAAAATTGGTGTTGCGCCCATACCCTTGGCCATCCCTGCGACATTATCTCCCGAGACGCGCAGTTTTAGACCTTTAAGATCTGCCATTTTAGTTATAGGGCGCTTGGTGTTGTGAATTAGGCCTCCACCATGTACACCAACATTTAATAGTTTCATGCCCTTAGCTTCATTAACTTTTTTGAAATGTTTCTCGTAAACTCTCCAATAGGCAACGGTTCTGGCTTTAGCGCTTGCAGCGAGAAATGGAAATTCGGCTACTTTATGCAATTCTAATCGCCCAGGTGTATATGCGGGTATGATATGTGCAACGTCAATAGCCCCTTTTTTAATAAAACCGTGATACGCGGGTGGAGCTCCCAGTCCTTTTGCTAATTTTTTAACATTGACACGACCTTCAGTAACCTTTCCTATAGATTTAATCCAACGATCAACGCCAAATTTTATCCACTCATGATGGGGAGGATCCCATGTTGCGTAACGGAGGTTTTGCCCTGCTTTAAGGTCTGAAATACCACCGGTAGAAAATGTAGCTATAGTTATTACTAACACAAACTTTAAAATATATTTTTTTATCATTTTTACTCTCCCTAAAGCTAATTATTTAAATGAAATCTACGTTAGGGGAAATCAAGCATTTATCAAATTAGACAAACTTGATTTCAAAAACAACGAAGATTCTAATATAAATAAATAAATAAACTTAACTTCAGAAAGAGACCCTATATTATTCTAAATTTTAGTCCAGCAGTTATTTAAAACCGTTATCTAGTGGGTCTAGAACATGCTCGAGCTTCGTTTTATTCTTCATAATTAACCAGTGTTGAGCATGGTATATCTAATTTTTCTCGCCCGCCCAAGAACCCCAATTCAATTATACAGAAGCTGCTAATGACGTTAGCGCCAACCTTTCTGAGGAGTTCTGATGCAGCTTGCATGGTGCCTCCCGTGGCAAGTAAATCATCTAAAAGAACAACTCTCTGGCCAGGTTTAACGGCATCTTGCTGGACTTCTAATATGTCAGTACCGTATTCTAACTGATATTCATATTTAACACACGGCCCGGGGAGTTTTCCTTGTTTTCGGACCATGATGAAACCAAGTTCAAGCTGTAGAGCAAGTGGAGCTGTTAGCAGAAAACCCCTAGACTCAATACCGGCTAATAGGTCAGGTTTGAGGGTTTCAATTTCTTTCGCCAATTCGTCAATAGCAAACTGCCAGGCATCTGCATTGGCTAAAAGAGTTGAGATGTCGTAGAATAAAATTCCCGGTTTAGGAAAATCTGGTATTCCTCTGATATGGTTTTTAATATTCATGGACTTGTTTCTGCCTTTCAACCTTGATTTATTTTGTGATTTAATCGTAGCAATACAGGTTTAATATGACCAACGTTTTTCATCGAAATCCTCGTAGAAAGCCACCAATAGTAGTAGATGGGAAAGGTGTGTATTTAATTGATTTTAATGGCAAAGAATATATTGATGCATCTGGGGGGGCAGCGGTAAGTTGTTTAGGGCACGGAGATTCTGATATAATTCAGTCTATAAAAGAACAAACTGAGGCGTTGGCTTATGCTCATACTGGGTTTTTTGCAAGCCAGCCAGCCGAAGAATTAGCCGACTTTCTGATTGGCAGGGCACCAGCTAATTTTGGAAAGGCATTTTTTGTTTCAGGTGGCTCAGAGGCTGTTGAAGCCGCTATTAAACTTGCTCGACAATTTCATTTGGAAAATGGAGAACCCGACCGCTGTAAGTTTATTGCTAGGCGCCAAAGTTACCATGGGAATACTTTGGGTGCCTTGGCAATTGGCGGAAATCAATGGCGTCGTCAGCAATTTGAACCTATGCTTTTTGATGTAACACATATTTCCCCCTGCTTTGCTTATAGAGAACAAAAAGATAATGAAACAGAAGAAGAATACGGGCTTCGGGCTGCTGATGAGCTTGAAACTGAAATTCTAAAATTAGGTGCCGAGAAGGTCGCCGCTTTTGTCGCTGAAACCGTTGTGGGAGCAACGGCGGGAGCTGTTCCACCTGTTCAAGGGTATTTTGCCCGTATTCGTGAAATTTGTGACAAATATGGCGTATTACTTATTTTGGATGAAGTCATGTGTGGACTTGGCCGGACTGGTACTTTTTTTGCGTTTGAACAAGAGGAGATTTCTCCGGATATAGTTGTTATAGCCAAAGGTCTCGCAGGAGGATACCAGCCGATAGGTGCTTTCCTATGTACAAATTCCATATACAATTTAATCCATGAAGGGTCAGGGTATTTTCAACATGGCCACACTTATATGGGGCACCCAATTGCATGCGCTGCATCAATGGCTGTAATGAAAGCTATTGTAGAACGTCGTTTAATTGAAAATGTGCGAGAAGTTGGTGACTATTTAAATATCAAGTTAAACGAAACATTTAGGGATCATCCAAATATTGGAGATATCAGAGGCAGAGGTTTATTTAGAGGTCTCGAAATTGTTGAAAACCGTCGGATTAAGCAACCTTTTGATCCAGCTCTCAAAGTCAATGTGAGATTAAAAAATGAAGCATTTGAGAAAGGATTGATTTGTTACCCGATGGGTGGAACGATTGACGGCTATTGGGGTGACCACATCCTTTTGGCCCCTCCGTTTATAGCTTCAAACAATGATATAGACAAAATTGTAGGTATATTAGAGGTTGTGATTAATTCGCTTGAGGGTTGAAGTAAGGTTGGGCTAAACTGACTTTTCTAAAGACGTGTTTTTGTTGGTATTATTTTTTAACAATAAAACCGGGTAGTTTATTTGTCCGCGTCTTATATTAAGACTGATAAGAACTTCTTTAATTCGCTTATAATTTAATTATCTACTATTATAAAGATACTCAATATGGAGGAAAAAATGTTGAAAAGAATTTTAGGACTTACTTTGCCGGCTGTATTGATGGCGGCTATCTTTTTAGGGCTCCCAAATAACGATGTTGCGGCTAAGAATCGTTTTATTTCGATTGGCACGGGCGGACCAACAGGTGTTTATTTTGTTGTTGGTAATGCTGTTTGCCGAATGGTACATCGGGAAGCTGCTGAAGGCAGGAAAAAGGGTCGGAAACATGGAATGCGTTGCTCGGCACCGTCAACAGGTGGTTCAAACTATAATATAGGACAGATCAAAGAGGGAGAGCTTCAGTTTGGAGTAGCACAGTCCGATTGGCAACATCATGCCTATAATGGAACTTCAAAATGGAAAGGTAAGCAATATAACAAATTGCGTGCAGTATTTTCCGTGCACCCCGAGCCATTTCAGCTAATTGCGCGCAAGGGTTCAGGTATTAAATCATGGTCCGATTTAAAGGGTAAGGTTGTTAATATTGGTAATCCTGGATCAGGCCAAAGGGGTACAATGGAAGTGCTGATGAAAAAGAAAGGAACTAAGGTTAGTGACTTTAAGCAGGCAACTGAACTTACTTCTTCGGAGCAAGTTGGAGCGCTATGTGACGGAAAGGTTGATGCAATCGCCTACACGGTTGGTGTTCCTAATGGTGCCATTGGCCAAGCTATTGATGGATGTGGAGCCCATTTTGTAAATCTTAATTCGTCGGTAGAAAAAGGCATGGTCAAAGCTAATCCTTATTATGCATTTGCAAATATTCCAGCTGGCGTATTTTACAAAGGCCAAAAAAGTGATGCCACAACTTTTGGTGTTATGGCGACTTTTGTTTCCAGTTCGGATGTCGATGCAAAAACTGTCTACGAATTGGTACGCGCGGTTTTTGAAAATTTAGGCAGTTTTAAAAAACTTCATCCTGCATTTAAGAATCTAGATCCGAAACAAATGATAAAAAATGGCCTATCTGCTCCATTACATGAGGGCGCAGTGAAATACTATAAAGAAAAAGGTTGGATGTAATTGTTGTTCGTACTTATTAGCCCTCCAATAAGCGGGGGGCTTTTTTTTTAATTGAGGTTTGATTGAAAACTGAAATTCAAAACTCTTCAGAACAGATTAACGAGCTGGAAGGTAGAGCGCGTACGCTTTCCAGTTGGCAATTGTTCTTGACGGCTTCAATAGCTTTTTGCTGGTCTTTGTTTCAATTATGGTATGCTTCACCGTTACCATATTTTTTCAAGTTTGGTGTTTTTATAGATGTTCCTGCACGGGGCATTCATTTAGCTTTTGCTCTGGCAATCGTTTTTTTATTGTTTCCGGCGACTAAATTTCTCCGTGCTAAAAACTTTACACTTTTAGATTTTTTGTTCGCACTTTCAGCCAGTTTTTGCAGTCTATACCTATATTTAGAATACGAGCCGCTCGTAGACCGCAATGGCGTTTTATTAAAGATTCCTGTGACATTATTTAGTTTGAATTTGTCTTTCCCGGTAGAATTGATTGTTGGAGGCTGCGGAATTCTAATGCTTCTTGAGGCAACTCGGCGGGCAATTGGATTACCCCTGGTGATTGTCGCAGTTGTTTTTCTCTTTTATTCCCTATCAGGTCAATTTATGCCTGATTTAATTGCTCATCAGGGTCTATCTTTGCAGCGCCTAGTTGGTTACCAGTGGCTCGGAGGTGAGGCAATATTTGGCATCCCTATATCAGTCTCTGTGAGTTTTGTTTTTCTTTTTGTCTTATTCGGTTCAATGTTAGATGAGGCTGGAGGTGGTAAATATTTCCTAAATTTGGCGGTAGCTTTGGTAGGAAAATATAGAGGAGGCCCGGCTAAAGCTGCCATATTAGCTTCTGGTTTGACGGGAATGATTTCTGGATCATCAATAGCCAACGTTGTAACTACTGGAACATTTACTATTCCCACGATGAAACGAACAGGGTTTTCTGCTGTAAAAGCTGGAGCAATTGAGGTTGCTGCATCTGTTAATGGGCAAATTATGCCTCCAATAATGGGAGCCGCTGCATTTATAATAGCAGAGATGTTGGGGATCACCTACTTCCAAGTTATTACTCATGCATTAATCCCAGCGGTTATAACTTACTTAGCGCTTTTTTTTATTGCCCATATAGAAGCCCATAAGCATGGCCTAATTCGCATGGATGAGAGTGACATCCCTCAGGTCTGGCCAACTTTTATCTCAGGGATCCATTATTTGGTTCCAATAATGATCTTAATTTACTTGCTAATTATTGAAAGGTGGACTGCTGGAAGTGCTGTTTTTTATAGCGTGCTAGTACTCATGGTGATTATCGTTGGACAAGCAGTATATAGTCAAGGGATGAGTTCAGGTAGGGAAATTATATCAGGCATACTGCTGGGAATAAAACAAATCACAAAAGGAATGGTCCGAGGTGCAATCAATATGGTTCCTGTTGCTATCGCCATTGCCTGCGCTGGAATAATTGTAGGGTCGGTTTCTTCTACAGGACTAAGCAACGCAATGGTTGAGGTGGTTGAAATCGTGTCCGGTGGAAATTTCTACGTATTATTGTTTATGGTTATGGTTCTGTGTTTAATTTTAGGGCTGGGGCTACCTACCACAGCTAATTATCTGGTCGTTGCGGCTTTATTAGCAAATGTTGTGGTAGAAATTGGAGGAGCTTCTGGTTATGTATTGCCACTGATTGCTGTGCATTTATATGTGTTTTATTTTGGTTTAATGGCTGACGTAACCCCACCCGTTGGCTTGGCCGCTTATGCAGCGGCTGGAATATCGAGAGCGGATCCGATAAAGACGGGTATACAGGCTTTTTGGTACGAGATTCGGACTGCTATATTACCTTTTGTATTTATTTTCAATCCAGAGCTTTTGCTTGTGGGCATAACCAGTTTCTGGCATGCAATATTTATTTTTTGTATTTCCTTAATTGCAATATTAAGTTTTACAGCTGCAACTCAAGCCTGGTTATTCACCAAGTTGCGAATGATAGAAATTGTTGCCCTATTATGCGTAACGCTTTCACTCTTTAGACCTGATGTAATAGTAAGTTTTGTGTCGCCAGCTTTTGTTGAATTTAAAATTAATGAAAAACTTCATATAAATTTTGATCAATCAAAAATCTTACGTATTCACATTACTCGCAACACAGAATATGGAGATCGATTTAAATTGTTTACGTTTGAAATGCGCGGTCAGGGAGGCGTATTGTTGCCTGATTTTCTTGGTTTTTCGCTTAGGCAGGAGCAAGATAAATATTTAATTGACCAGTTGACATTTAATGGTCTAGCTAAGAAAAGAGGTATCAACTTTGATGATCAGCTAACAATGATCGAAGTCGGAAATCCGAATCATTTGAGTAAGAATTGGGGTTATGTTTTTGGTCTCTTGTTGTTGGTCTTAATTCTTTTCCGTCAATATAAGAAAAAATCTACGACAAGTGCCAGAATAAACACCTGAGGCGTAAAACACAAAGGAGTATGTCTAGGAGACAAATCATATTTCCCCAAACTAACATAAGTTAGGGTTCTAGTTTGCTGTTCTATAGGTATTATTTTAGGGTTTTCAGGTAGGCTATCAAATTGGCACGGTCTTTTGCCTTTTTCAGCTTATATACCATTTTTGACTTTTTACCATTCTTAGCTTTCAACCATTTTTTTGGGTTCTTTAGCCACCCATCCATATTTTTTTCATCCCATATCCAGTCGGCGTTTTTGAGGCCTTTATATTTCTTATAACCAGCTACGCTCCCAGCCTTTTTGTTGATTATTCCTGCTAATGATGGCCCAGTTTTATTCTTGCCAGCTTTTATGGCATGACAAGCTTTGCATTTCTTGAAAACCTTTTTGCCCTTAACAGCATCGCCACTCGCGTAAGCACCATCAAGAAAAAATAAGGTTGATATAACCACGCAAAAAGTTAGAAAGCCACGCATGATCATTTTTTTTCTCCTTTTCAAATAACAATATTCCTTTCGTATCACACGAAATAACATCCATTATGTGTGACGTGGAATAGGAATCATAAAAACAACTCCCTTATAAACATAGTTTTCCATTGAAACAAATTATTTGTCACCAAGATAATTTTGAAAAGTAGGGGTGTAGGAGGGATCTGTTAGTTGGGAGTTCATATCCTTTCTTTGACAAGCCGCTACCAGATTAATAGCACCTAGTTTGCAATAAATTGTTTGAAATATTTCTAAGCTCTAATCAGTTGTTTGTAAAATTAAATTTTTCCAAGTTCTCGCCAGATAGAATAATCGTTTCTGAATTTGCGCAAGGATTCTAATATCAGGCGAAACTCTTTATTGGCCGCCGCTTCTGAATTTGCGATTGATAACCACGAACGTTTTAGGGCTTGAATTGTATCAGGAGAGAATCTCCGCACATCAACACCCTCGCCAATAATTTTCTTTAAAGTGTTAAATTGTTCACCCTCGCTGGTTGCCATGCTATTTAAGATATTTGCCATACAGGCAGACTCGATCATTTTTTGTTGATTATTAGTTAGGCCTTTCCATGTTTTCAGATTGATCATCAAATCAAAAAATTTTGCCTGTTGAAACCATCCTGGAAAATAATAAATTTTGGCGTATTTAGATAATCCGAGTTTGTGGTCGGTGACTGGTGTTGAAAAAGCGACTGCATTAATTTTTCCTGATTTTAGCGCGGAGAGAAGATTTTGTGGAGTGATTTTTAAGGTCTTTGCCCCTAAAGTCTGATAGACCCGGGATACTAATCCACTAGCAGCTATTTTACTCTTTCTTAAGTCTTTAGCTTCGTTGATTTCGTGATTGAACCATCCTGCTCCGGCGACGCCAATTAAGCCACACGCTATACTATGAATGTTGTAGCGCGCATATAGTTTTTCGTACAATATTTGGCCGCCGTGGTGACGGAACCATGTCAAATAAGAGACCAAATTTGGTCCAAACGGTATTGAGCTGAAAAGTTCAAAAGCTGGTGATTTGTTATTCCAATATTGAGGGCTAGATAAAGCCGCATCGACCGTCCCTGATGAAACGGCATCAAACAAATTTTTTGTCGGTCTTGTGCTTCTAAGTTTTTGTAATTTTATTAGGATTTTGCCATTACTAATTTCTCTTAATCGCTGAATCAGATTGAGGGCGTTGTTACCACTGACTGGCATGGTATTAGGGAAAGAACTCACTAGATTCAAATTTATAGGCCCCCCATTTTTCATTCGTGCACTCTGAGAATTTGCAAGTTGAGTTTCAGAGTGTTGTTTATATTTTTGTGGTGCTTTGGCTGCAATAATCACTCCAACTACTGCGCCTACAACTAGGCCTCCAATAAATCGTCGCATTTTCTATTCGTAACCTTGGTACATTGTGAACTTTGAATCTAACAAATCCTAAAAATCCTAATTTATCCAAATTATGACCTGGTAAAGCGTTACTAAAGGGCTAAAGTATTGTTGCTGTTGAATATTTGAGACCAATACTTAATCAGGACACTTAATAAGCTCGGTGAACACAAAAATCGATAGCATCGATTAGGGCAGCTTTTTCTGGACAATCCTCGAAAATACCCATTGCGTCTCGGGCAATGGAACCGTAATGTCGGGCTCTTTCAACGGTATCATGAAGCGCCTGATGTTTATTAATTAGCTCTATGGCATATTCAAGATCGTCTTCTTTTTGATCAAGTTCTTCAAGCGTTCTGCGCCAAAAAATGCGCTCTGAATCATTTCCGCGGCCAAATGCCAATATGACAGGTAAGGTAATTTTACCTTCTCTGAAGTCGTCCCCGGGCGATTTGCCTAGAAGATCCTGTTTAGCAGAATAATCCAGTATATCGTCAATTAGTTGAAAGGTGATGCCGAGGTTCATTCCAAAGGTTTCAAGAGCATCTTCTTCGACTTTAGGTCGGTTAGCAACAAGTGCACCAATCCTGCAAGCCGCGGAAAAGAGTTGCGCTGTTTTAGCTTTGATTACCTCAAGGTATTTCGTTTCTCCAGTCTTTGTATCATTTGTTGTTGATAGTTGGAGGACCTCACCCTCAGCTATAATTGAAGAGGCACGTGATAAAACAGCTAATACGTCAAGGGAACCATCTGCTACCATTAATTCAAAGGAGCGTGAGAATAGGAAATCACCAACTAAAACACTCGCCTGGTTTCCCCAAACAGAATTGGCTGAAGCTAACCCCCGCCTCAAGGAACTGTCATCGACCACATCATCATGGAGTAACGTGGCGGTATGAATAAACTCAACGCAGGCTGCTAGTCCTTTGTGTCTTTCACCTTTATATCCGCACATTCTTGCGGTCGCCAAAGTCATCATGGGTCGCAGACGTTTACCACCGGCGGCAACGAGGTGGCCTGCTAATTGAGGTATCAAAACAACAGGGCTATCCATCGCTTGGATGATCAAAGTGTTGACGTCTTTGAGATCTTCGGCGGTTAGGTTTATAAGTGAGTCCAGTGAAGGACTTGTCCCAGAGACTTTTCTCTCTGGGGTGCTTTCGAGACTTACTACAACTCCCAATTGTTTAGTTTCCTTTGGAAAAGAATATTGCTATTAATAGTTTGCTCCAAGGTTGGAGCATAGGTGGATAGTTCCCCTTTGGTCAAGACCGAAGAAAAATGAATTTATAATCCACAGTGGTAAGAAAGGATTTTTTGGTAATACAATAGCTTGAGATTAAATTATGGTTGAACTTCTTCGAACCAACGACCCAGTTTTAATTTCTTGGCTCTCGGCTGTACTTGCGGAAGTCGATATTGAGATAACTATACTGGATGAACACACAAGCCTTCTTGAGGGAAGTTCATCCGCTATCAGACGTCGTGTGATGGTATTTAAAGATAGTTTTGATGTTGCGCGTAGGACTTTTGAATTAGCGATAGCCGAATTAAATTGTCAAATTGGGGCTTATGAATATCCGGAATGATTTTTATCAGTTGCTCGGGTCTCGGTTGAAAATGTTGTCAGCTAATAGCGGCTATAGAGCTTCCATTGATCCAGTGCTTTTAGCCGCTTCAGTTCCAGCGAAACCCGGACAACGGGTTCTGGACGTTGGTTGTGGCACTGGTGTTGCAGCCTTTTGTTTGGTGACGAGAATGCCTGGACTTAGTGTAATGGGATTTGATTTTCAGTTACCGCTCATCCTATTGGCCAATAAAATCGCTAGTTTGAATGGGCTAGAAAAATCAACTCGATTTATTGATCATGACCTTTTGGAACCCCTCCCACATCTTTTATCGGGTAGTTTTGATCATGTTGTTGCGAATCCACCACATTTAAAATTTGGCAGTGGCAATAGGTCCCCGGATTATCTGAAATTCACGGCAAATGTAGAAGGAAAAGCCAAACTAAAAGATTGGGTGGTATTTTGTTTTAGAATTGTGGTTGAAGGTGGGACTGTGACCTTTGTTCATCGATATGACCGGAAGGATGAACTAATTTCATTATCCGCGAGATTTGGTTTGGTTAAGGTTCTACCTCTTTGGCCAAAAATTCGGGGTATTGGTGCGAAACGTGTATTAATTCAAGTGACCAAAGGGGCAAGAGAAGCTATCCGAACAAATACAGGAATCGTGCTGCATACGGATCAAAACGATTATACCCCAGAAGCTCGTTCCATATTAGAAGATGCAAAATCATTAAAAATATAGAATAAGTGTGCTTGCGACAATGACTGGCAAAGCCTATTTTAATGCTATGGTAAAAAAATATCTAGAGAAATGGCGTGTCCCCGGGTTTAGTAATCCGTAGCCGGTCGTAGCTGTGGTACGTTTATCGGGCATTATAGCAGTCCGTTCTGTAGTGGTACTTTCGGGGCTTTCTGCAGGGAATTTAGTAACTGTTTTAGAAACGGGATTTGATTT